>CAZXSG010000132.1:0-8295 GCA_964643185.1 uncultured Holophagales bacterium | reverse complement strand
GGGGGTGGGGGCCTCGCCCGGGCCCTTCGCCCCGGCCGCGCCGTGGCTGAAGGTCGCGCCCAGGATGATGCGCGGCGAGTTGTACTTGGGGTTCATCTCGACGGCCTTGTTGCAGAGCTTCTCGGCGAGGTCGAGGAACGGCACGGGGTCGCCGGCGCCGGTGTCGATGAAGAGCCGGGCCTTCTGCATGTATACCGCGCCCAGGTTGTTCGTGGCGTACAGGTACGTGGGGTTGAGCTCGAGCGCCTTCTGGTAGTGACCAATGGCCTCGTCGATCGACGCCGCGGCCTCGGGCAGCCCGCGGCTCGCCTCCCAGCCCGCGCGGTCCTTCACCGAGATGGCCATGTTGTTCCAGGCGAGAGGCAGGCGCGGATCCAGCTCGAGCGACTTCTGGAACACCTGGATCGACGCGTTGAGCGAGGGGCGCGGATCCACGCCATGGAAGCGCTCCCAGTCGGCCTTCACGCCGTACGTGTTCCCGAGGTTGTGGTAGATCGAGGCGTCGTTCGGCGAGAGCGCGACGGCCTTCTCGTAGGCCGCGATCGCCTCCACGAGACGCTCTCTGGGGTCGCCGCCCTTCTTCTCCTCCGCCGCGGAGATGACCTGCAGCGCGGTGCCCAGATGGCGGAAGGCCTGAGCATTCTCGCCATCCCGCGCGATGGCCTCACGCGCGCTCGCGACGGCTTCGTTCCAGGCGGGGAGCGGATCCCGGCCGTTCTGGTTCTCGAAGTCGCCCGCGGCGCGGAGCACCCCCGAGAACTTCTCGGGCGCGAGGCTCCGCTCCCGGTCGGCCACGCTCGCGTCGGCCGCGGCCTTTCGCGCGTTCAGGACGAGCGTCGCGACGTCGCCGCCCTTGCCGTAGACGCGCATCTGCAGCTCGTTGGCGTACGTCGAGAGGAGCCCCTCGAAGACCCTCACGTCCGAGGAGCCGATCTCGCGGGCCTCGAGGAACACGCGCTCGGCCACGGTGTACGCGGCGCCCGCGGCTTCGTCCTTTCCCTCGTCGCGCAGACGGTTCGCACGGGCCAGCAACACCTCGGCCTCGAGGAGCTTGGCCTCGTGGAGCCAGGGGGCGCGCTCGATGGCCGCGCGGGCCTTGCCGAGGGCCTCGTCCTCGCGCTTCTCGTAAAACGCGAGAAGCCCCTCCGCGTATTCGGGGGCCTCCACGGCGGCTTCATGGCCTTCCTTCAGGTAGCGCAGCGCCGGAACCCGGAAGTCCCTTTCGATGCGCTTGCGCTGCGTCTCCCGGATCTCGGGATTGCGAACCGCGTCGAGCCTCTCGAGCTCGCGCTTGTAGAGCCGTCCGAACGCCAGCCCCAGCGAATAGGCGACGTCGGGATCGGTGTAGTCGCTGCGGTAGGCCCGCTCGAGGTGGTCGCGGGCTTTCACGTCCTCGCCCAGCGCGAGATGCGCGCGGCCCACGGCGTAGAGCCCGGGGCCGACTCCCGCGCGGCCCACGCGGCGGGACTCCGTCTCGATGGCCGCCATGCGCTTCCGGAGGAGCCGCTTCGTGGGGGTCGTGTCGTGCAGCGGGATCGCGCTCGAGAGACGCACCATCTCGTCCATGCGCGCCACCTCGCGTCCCAGGTTCTGCGCGAGCCGCGCGCGCTCGGCGATGGTGAGCCGCGTCTCGATGAAGAGGCCGAGCAGCACGAGCGCCGCGAAGGACGCCACCGCGATCGCGGCCGTGGCCGCGCGGTTCCGCCGCGCCTTCCTCACGACCCGCTCGAAGATCGTCGTGGCGCGGGCCGCGAGAGGCTCGCCGGCGAGGTAGCGCGAGAGATCCTCGGCGAGCGCCCGCGCGGAGTCGTACCGCCGCGAGGGCTCCTTCTCGAGACACTTCATGACGATCGTCTCGAGATCCTGGGAGACGGCCGGATTCACCTGCCGGAGCGGCACGGCGTCGTCGGAAACGAGCCGCATCATCACCTCGAGGCCGGTGTCGCCCTCGAACGGCGGCTTCCCCGAGAGCACCTCGTAGAGCGTCACGCCGAGCGCGTAAACGTCCGTCCGGCGGTCCAGCTGGGCCGCGTTTCCGCGGACCTGCTCGGGGGCCATGTAGTACGGCGTTCCCATGCTCACGCCGGTGGCCGTGAGGCCCGGGGCCTCGAGCTCACGGGCGAGCCCGAAGTCCAGCACGAACGGCACGAGCGTGCCGTCGTCGCGCTTCTCCACCATGACGTTCGCGGGCTTCAGATCCCGGTGGATGAGGCCGATCGTGTGCGCGGCCTGCACCGCGTCGGCCACCTTCTGGAGCACGACGACCTTCTGGTCGATCGTGAGGTCCTTCGAGGCCTCGAGGAGCGTCTTGCCGTTCAGGAGCTGCAGCGCGATGTAGGGCGTGCCCTTCACGTCGCCCACCTCGTACACGCGGCAGACGTTCGGATGCTCGATGCGGGCCTGCGCGCGGGCCTCGGACGCGAAGCGCGCGAGCGTGTCGGGGGAGGCGTTCGTGAGGAGCTTCAGCGCGACGTGCCGCGAGAGACCCGGATCGTAGGCACTGTAGACCTGTCCCATGCCGCCCGCTCCGAGAAGCGGGCCCAGCTCGTAGCGGCCCCACATCGATCGGAACTGCGGCTCTCCCGGCGCTCCGTGAGCACGGAACCCACCGCTTTCGCGCGCGGAGGCGGGAGGCGACGCGTTCTCGATCCAGGAGCCCGACGACGTGGGGTTGCGGTTCGCGAGCTCGTCCACGAGCTCGGCGACGGTGTCCGCGTCGAGGCGCTCGAGCCGCACGAGGGCGTGCCACGGATGCTCGCCCCGCCGGGCGAGCCGCGTGACGTCGTCGGCCTCCACGTAGCCGTGGAGGAGGGCGAGGCCCAGGAGCTGGTCGTCCCGGGCCGACTCCGCTTCGGATGGTCCCGCTGCGACGTCGTCGTCCACGGGTGAAGAATCCCACGAAAGGGCGGGTCGCGCGGAGGGGTGATACCGGCGGTCCGGCAGGACCGCTTAGGTATCTCGCCCCAGGGCGAGATACCCGGTATCGTGCCCCCGCGTGGCCGGGTACGACATCTCCTCGCCCTTCCAGGAAGGCGTCCTGGTGGGGCGGTATCAGCTCCTCGGGTCCATCGGACGCGGGGGGATGGGCGAGGTCTGGAAGGCCCTCGACACGTCGTTGAACCGGGTCGTCGCCCTCAAGGTCTTTCCGGTCGGCCTCGCGGCGACGCCTCAGCGGCGCGCCCGCTTCGAACGGGAGGCCCGCGCGGCCGCGGCCGTGTCGCACCCGAACCTCGTGGGCATCTTCGATGTCGGTGAGTTCGCGAGCCTGCCCTATCTCGAGCAGGAGTTCGTCGACGGCGAGACCATCGAAGCCATGCTCGACCGGGCGCCGGTCCCCGTGCGGCGGGCTGTGGCCTGGACGATCCAGGCGGCCGAGGGACTCGCCCACGCCCACGACGCCGGAATCCTCCACAGGGACATCAAGCCGGGGAACCTCATGGTCGGCCGCGAAGGGCGCGTGCGCGTGCTCGATTTCGGCCTCGCGAAGCTCCAGGACCCGCCGGAGGAGAGAACCGCCGACGTTCAGCGCGAGGAGAACCTCACCACGGAGGGCCTGGTGCTCGGCACGGCCCACTACATGTCGCCCGAGCAGGCCATGGGCCGCAAGCTGGACGGCCGGAGCGACGTGTTCTCGCTCGGCATCTGCCTCTTCGAGATGATCGCGGGGGAGCGCCCGTTCCAGGGGACTTCGGCGATCGACGTGATGCACGCCATCATCTCGAAGCCGGCCAAGACACTGCCCGCGACCGTTCGAAGCGTGCCGCCCTCTCTGCACGGCGTGCTCGACAAGGCCCTTCAGAAAGATCCCGCCAACCGCTACTCGGGCATGCGCGACTTCGTTCGCGCTCTCGCGCAGGTGCTCCAGGAGACGCCCGACGCCGATGCGATCGGTGACGCCCCCACGCCGAGTATGGGTGCGCCCGTGGTGCCCCGTCCCTGGTCCTCCGGCCGCGAGGTCGCCTACACCGAGCGGCTGCCCGTCTCCGTGACGGGCGAGGCGCGCCGTCCGTATCTCCGTGCCGCCGTCGTGTTCGGGGTGCTCCTCGTCGTCGCCAGCGCGGTCTTCGCGCTGGCCCGGAGGCCACGGGGGGCCGAGCCGCTCAAGCCCCAGCAGATCACGGCGTCCGACGGCCTCGACCTTTTTCCGGCCCTCTCGGCCGATGGCAAGACGGTCGTTTACGCATCGGACAAGACGGGCCGCTTCGAGATCTACCGCCGGGCCCTCGAGATCTCCTCCCGCGAGATCCAGCTGACCGACGACGGCCAGCAGAACGTCTCTCCGTCACTTTCGCCGAGCGGGGAGTTCGTGGCGTACCACTCCAAGATCGCGGGCGGCATCTGGATCGTCCCCTCGCTGGGGGGTGTGCCCCGGCAGCTCACTCCGTTCGGGGCCCGCCCGGCGTGGTCTCCCGACGGTAAGCTCGTCGCGTTCCAGTCCGCGGCGATCCTGGACCTCGCGGCCAACTCGCCGGGAGCCCTGCCGCCCTCGACTCTCTGGATCGTGGACGCCATGGGCGGCGAGCCCCGCGCCGTGACCAAGCCCATCGCTCCCCCGGGCGGCCACGGAGCGCCGAGCTTCTCGCCCGACGGCAAGCGCCTCGCTTTCAGCTCCTACAACCGCGTCGCCGCCGACGTGTATCTCGTGAACCTCGACGGCTCCGACCTCGTCGCCCTGACCTCGGGCTCCGGCTTCCGGTACGACCCCGTGTTCGTCGAAGGCGGTGAGGCCGTCGTCTATTCCTTCTTCGACGCGAACTGGAACAGCTCCATCCAGAAGCTCCGCATCTCCCGGAGCGGCAGGCCTCGGGGCTCGGCCGAGACGCTCTCGAACCTGGGCTTCGGAGCGATGAAGCACCTCGCTTACGCCCCCGGGGCGTCGCTCCTCGCGTACTCGGCACAGTCCATCCAGAGCAACATCTGGTCGGTGCCGGTGGACGGCGCCACGTACGGCCCCGCGGGCCCCGCCAAGCCATTGACCCGGGAGAACGGCCGCAACACGAGACCGGTCTTCTCGCCCGACGGCACGCGCATCGCGCTGACGAAGTGGCGCCTCGGCACGACGCAGGACGTCTGGTTCATCGACGCCGACGGAAAGAACCCCACCCAGCGCACGAACAACCCCGAGGACGACGACTACGCGCAGTGGCTGCCCGACGGCAGGCGCCTCGCCTTCGCGAGCCGCAGGGTGGACCGGCGCCTGACGATGTGGGTGCAGGATCTCGCGAGCGGCCGGGAAGAGCTGCTCGCCGACCCCGGCCCGGAGGTCGACGGCTTGCGCCTGTCGCGGGACGGAACGCTCCTGGCCTTCAACTCCACGCGGGGCGGCAGCGCGATCAACACGTGGATCCTCCCGATCGGCTCCCGCGAGGCCCGGGCCCTCACGCGGGATCCCGAGATGATGGGGTTTCCCGTGTTCACACCCGACGGCACGGCCGTCGTTCTCGAGCACAAGCGCGGCAACGACGCTCAGCTCGTGCTCGTGCCCGTCGCGGGGGGCGAGCCCCGCACGCTCACTCAGGGACCCGGACAGAGCTGGCCCTGGTCGATCTCGTCGGACGGTCTCAGGGTCTTCTACGCCGGGCTCCGGGAGGGCGTCTGGAACGTCTACTCGATCCCCCTCGAGGGCGGCACCGAGGTGCCGCTCACGAAGCTCGAGAAGCTGAACGCCTACGTGCGCTATCCCGCGGTCTCACCCGACGGAAAGACGGTCGTCTACGAGCAGGCGGAGACGACCGGGAACATCTGGATCCTCGAGGGAGTGAAGTGAGGTCGTCGCCTCTTACCTTCTTCCGGCCACGGTCGCCCGCAGGATGCGCAGACGCGTGTCCAGCTCCTCGGGTGTGAGGTCCGCGTACTTCTTGGGCAGCAGCCTCCGGCTCGACGCCTCGAACACGGCCAGGAGCTCCATGAACTGCAGGAGCTCCACGTCGCGGCTCGGGAAGTAGTCGTCCGCCGCCATCAGGAAGTTCTCCGCCGTGACGTGGGCGTCCCCGCCCGCCGCGCGCGCCGCGTCGTCGTTGGCGAGGAGGATCACGGCCTCGACGTCCGCGTTGCTGTAGCCCACGAGCTTCTCCGAGAAGCCCTCGCGAATCGTCGTGAAGTCGACGTCGGTCTTGATCTTGTTCTTCCGCGTGAGCGCCCGCGCGACGTTCTCGACCTCCTCGGCCGTCTGCGAGTAGAGGAACGGAATTTTGCGGTCCAGCCGCCCGGCGCGCTTGAGGTCGAGGTCCAGCTTGTCGGGCCGGTTCGTCATCACCACGAACAGCACGCGGCCGCGGTTGGCCGTGTCCGACATGAACTCCTTGATGCGCGCGATGACGCGCGAGGAGGTTCCGCCGTCGCCGCCGTCGCCGCTGTCTCCGGTGTTGCCGAACGCGCGGTCGCCCTCGTCGATGATCACCACGACCTGTCCGATCGCCTTGATCACGGTGAGGATCTTCTCGAGGTTCCCCTCCGTCGCGCCCACCCACTTGGAGCGGAAGTTCTTGAGCTTCACCGTGGTGAGGCCGCACTCCTTGGCGAACGCCTCGGCCACGAACGTCTTGCCCGTGCCCATGGGGCCCGTGAACAGGAGGCCCATGGGGACCCGCGCGCGGCGCCCCTCGCGGATGTTCTCGGCGATGACCAGGAGGTCCTTCTTCACTTCGTCCATGCCGCCCACGACGTCGAAGCCGTGCTCGGGCGTGAGGAACTCCACGAGGCCGAAGCACTCCCGCTCGATGATCTCGCGCTTCCGCTTCGCGATGAGGCGATCCACCTCATGGCGGGCGCGCTCGCGAGCCCCTTCGGCCGTGATCGGCTCGCCGGCGCCGGGCGCGAGGAGCGCCTTCACCTCGTCGCGCGTGAGCCCGGCGGTGAGGACCGAGAGCTTGTGTGCGCGGCTCTTGGCGTCGGCCCCGCCTCCGAGGAGGCTCACGATGAACGCCTCCCTTTCGCTGCGCTCCTCCTCCGCCGGCGGCGCCGGAGCGAGGATCGCGGCCATCTGGATCGACTTGAGGCCCGCCGTCACCTCGGCATAGCGCTCGGCGTCCTTCTCGGTGAGACCGGGATCCGCGAGGAGCGCCGTCTCCTTGCGGGACGCGAAGTCGGGCATGGGGATCTCGACCACCGCGACCTTCGGGTTCGAGACGATCTTGGGCGACAGCTCCGTGAGGTTCTCCGCGATGAGCACCACCACGTTGTCGCCGCGCTCGATCGCGGGCAGCGTGGACCAGCGGTGGAGCGTGATGATCGCGCCTCGGTCCGCGTCGGCCTGGAACGAGGGGTCGCCGCTCGGCGCGAGCGCCTCGGCGTACTCCACGACGAGCGCCGTGTTCTTGCCCATCGTGAGCAGGCGCTCCAGCGCGGGCAGGGTCTTGTCGCGCCCGCCCGAGAGGAGGAGCTCCTCCACGATGGGCGAGATCTCCTTCTTCTTCGTGAAGCGGACGCCCGTCGCGATGTTGTAGACCGCGACGGTGTCCTTCGCGTCGCCCAGGAGCGCCTCGGCGAGGAACTCCGTGAGCGACAGGAACTTCTTGTCGTAGACGACGAGGTCGTAGACGTTGCCGTGGAGCACGAAGAGCGTCGCCTCGCCACGGATGTAGCGGCGGCGCAGCTCGTCGGCCCAGGCAGGAAGGACGCGGACGTTTGTCGTGGCCATGAGGCCGGGAGTCTAAAGAACTTCGGGCGCGCGGTTAATCTGGATTCAGGAGGAGCGTATGGCCAAGAGTGCCGAGGAGATGACGGCCGCGATGGTCGCGGGTCTCGCGGAGAAGACCGGGCAGTCGCTCGCAGACTGGAGCAAGGTGCTCGCGGCGAGCGGACAGACGAAGCACGGAGCGCTCGTCGCGCTGCTCAAGGAGCAGGGCGTGGGGCACGGCTACGCGAACCTGATCGCGCACAAGCATCTCGGCAGCGACGCCGGCTCGGCTCTCGACGCGGGTGAGGATCTCGTGGGCGCGCAGTACACGGGGGCGAAGGCCGGGCTGCGGCCCATCTACGAGGCGATTCACGCGAAGATCGTGGCGTTCGGGGCGGACGTCGAGGTGGCTCCCAAGAAGGCCAACGTGAGCTATCGCCGCAAGAAGCAGTTCGCGACGGCCGGACCCGGCTCGGCGACGCGCATCGACGTGGGGATCATCCTCAAGGGCGTGCCCGGAGCGGGCCGTCTCGAGGAGGAGAAACCCGGCTCGATGTGCACGCACCGCGTCCGCGTGAACTCGCTCGCCGAGGTCGACGACTGGCTGGTGAAGACGCTCCGGGACGCCTACGACCGAGCGTAGGTCCTGAGGGGCGCTCCTACGCCGCGCCCCTCAG
>CAZXSG010000131.1:0-8318 GCA_964643185.1 uncultured Holophagales bacterium | reverse complement strand
ACCTCGCGCACGTTGCCGGGCCAGGCGTGAGCGAGGAGCAGCGCCTCGGCCTCGCGGGTGAACCGCAGCGCGCGGCCGGCCTCGGCCGCCGCCTCCGCGAGGAAGCTCCGAGAAAGAGGCAGCACGTCGTCCGGGCGATCGCGAAGCGGGGGCACCGCGATCTCGATGACGTTCAGGCGGAAGTAGAGATCCTCGCGGAAGCGGCCGGCCTTGATGGCGGCGGGAAGGTCCGAGTTCGTCGCGCAGACGACCCGCACGTCCACGCGCCGCGTCTCGCTGGACCCGAGCCTCTCGAACTCCGAAGACTGCAGCACGCGGAGGAGCTTCATCTGCCCGGCCGCCGAGAGGTTCCCGATCTCGTCGAGAAAGAGCGTCCCCGAGTCGGCCGCCTCGAACCGGCCGAAACGCCGCTTCGTCGCGCCCGTGTACGCGCCCGCCTCGGCGCCGAAGAGCTCGGCCTCGAGCAGCTCGTCGGGGAGCGCGCCCACGTTCACCCGCACGAAGGGCCGGTCGCGCCGCCTCGAGTTGGCCTGCACGATCTCGGCGATCTTCTCCTTGCCCGCGCCGTTGGGACCGGTGACGAGCACGGGCACGGTCGAGGGGGCCACCTGCACCGCGAGCATCACGGCCTGGTGCAGCGCCTCGCTCTCGTACACGAGGCCGCAGAGGTCGTGCCGGAGCGCGAAGGCCGAGCGGGCCCGCGCGGGCTGGGTGCGCAGGCTCTCGTTCTCGAGCTGGAGCGTCCGGAGCGCGAGGAGGTTGCGCACGCTCGCGACGAGCTTGGCGTCGTCCCAGGGCTTGCGGAAGTAGTCGTTGGCGCCCTGCTTCACGAGCCGCACCGCGGCCTCGAGGTCGGTGAACGCCGTCATCAGGAGGACGGGCATGCGGGGATCCCGCGCGCGGATCTCCGCGAAGAGGCCTTCGCCGGCCGCGCCGGAGGTCTCGCCGCGATCGAAGTTCATGTCCTGCACCACGGCGCCGATGCCGGGCCGCGAGAGCCTCTCGAGCGCCTGCGCCGGAGAGCTCGCCCCCTCGCACGGAATGCCGTGCACGTCGAAGAGGACCGCCAGCGCCTCGGCCACGGCGGGCTGGTCCTCGACGACGAGCACGGAAAGGGGCTCAGGAAGCGATTCGGGGGCGGGCATCTTCGACCCCCGATTCTTCACCATCCGGGATCAGACGTTCCGGGTCGCGATGGCGGGCTCGATGCGCATGCCGCGCAGCGCGGGCGCGAGCGCCGAGAGAATGCCCGTGACCCACATGATCCCCATGCCCACGAGGAGCAGCACGGGGGCGAGGCGCGAGGCCGTGGACGAGGACACGAGCGCGGCGTTGAGGAAGAACGCGAGGCCCGAGCCGAGCACGATGCCGAACGACGTGAGGAGCCAGTTCTCCGTGAGGAAGTAGCGCAGGATGTCGGTCTTCTGGGCGCCCAGCGCCCGGCGCGTGCCGATGTGCCGGGTCCTCTCGGCCACCGAGAACGACGTGATGCCCACGATGCCGAGAGCCGTCACGAACACGAGCAGGAAGATCACGCCGCCGAGCATCTTCACCACGAAGAGCTGCTCACCCTGGTTCTTGAGCTTCAGGTCCTGGATCGTGTCCATCTTCACGACGCGCCCCGGGTTCACCGTGAGGAGCGCCTTGTCGAGCGACTTGAGGAGCGTCTCCCGCTGGCCCTTCTCGGCCCGCACGAGGTACTGCATGCCGGTCGACCGCGTGGCGTAGAACATGACGTACTCGCCGATGTTCCACGCGTACGGGTTGTAGAAGCGATCGATGACGCCGACGATGGCGTACTGGTCGCCGTCGGAATCCTCGAGGCTCTTGCCGAGAGCGACGCCATCGGCAAAGGCGAGCTTCGCGAACGCCCGGCTCACGACGATCTCCTGCACGATCGGAGTCGTGGCCTTGCCGTCGGCGGTGCGAGGCCGGTTCTGGCTCGTCACCGCGCGCACGCGGTCTCTCTCGGACACCGCCTCGTTGTCGGTGAAGTCCCGCCCCTCGGCCACCGTGATGCCGAGCGACTTGAACGTCTGGCCGTCGGCGGCATAGGTCTGGATGCGGAACGTGGGCGATTTCGTGCCCGCGATCCACACCTCGTTGGAGCTGCCGCCGCCCTGCCAGGGACGAAAGCGCGTCTGGGTCGCCGCCGCGACGCCGGGCAGCGCCCGGAGAGCCGCCACGTCTTTCTCGATCACCGACTCGGTGAAGGGCTGCTGGGTGAAGGCCGGGTCGAAGGCGCGGACGCGCACCGAGATGATGTCGTCGTCCAGGAAGCCCGACTGCTTCGCGAGCTCGAGGCGGGCGTCCTTGATGAGGCTCACGCAGTTCACGACGATCGCGAGCGTGAGGGCCACCTCGAGCACGATGATCGAGGCGCGGGCCTTGTTCCGCGAGAGCGCCCGGAGGATGGGTCCGAAATCTGAAGCCATGACGTCTCCTCTTCTTCAGCCGATGCGCAGGTGGACGGCGGGCGCGAGCTGGCAGGCGCGCCACGCGGGGTAGAGGCCCGAGACGAGCCCGGCGCCCGCGGTGAGCGCCAGCGCGACGAGCAGCATGGGCAGGTCGAGCGCGAAGAGATCGCCGCGCCCCGTCTGGGACTTGAGCCACGCGTTGATGCCCGAGAGCGCTCCCAGCGCGAGGAGGACGCCGACCACGCCGCCCACGGCCGATACGAGCTGGCACTCGACGAGGTGCTGCAGGAAGACGTCCTTGCGGCTCGCGCCGAGAGCGCGCCGCACGCTCGTTTCACCGGAGCGCGCGAGGAACTTGCCGAGGAGGAGCCCGATGAGGTTCACGGCGCACACGGCGAGGAAGAGGAGCGACACCGCGAAGAGCGACTTCACGGCCTTCGGCGTCACCTCGCGGTCGGCCATGTATTCGAGGAGCGGCGTCACCTTGTTGTTGAGCGGCCGCTGGAAGCGCCCGATCTTCTTCTGCTCGGTCGCGTACGCGTCGAGGAAGCTCTTGTACGCGGCAACGGCCTGGGCGTTCGGCAGCTCGACCCACATCTGGATCCACGTCGACTCGGAGGCGAGGTAACCCTCGAAGCCCGTCCCGGTGTTGGGACCCCATCCGTCGTTGTTGCCGGCCAGCTGGAGCTCCATGGGCCGGAGGAGGCCGAACGGGATGTACAGGTTCTCCGGCTCGCCGATGAAGTTCTGCGTGAGGTCGTAGAACCTGAGGTTCGGCGTCCACTTCGCGAGGACGCCGACGACCTTGAATTCGCGATCCCTGAGGCGCACGGTTTTCCCCACGCTGTTGGCGCCGCCGAAGAGCTTCTGGTTCATCGACTCGGAGAGCACGACCACGGGCTCGCCGCCGTCGGCCTTCTCGTCCCACGTGCCGCCGTACGCGAACGGCGCGCCGAACATCGCGAAGAAGTCGCGGAAGCAGACCCGCGCCATCTCCTCGAACGGGTTCTGGGCCTTGTCGGCCGGGAACACGTAGAGGTTCGTCTTGAACATCCCCGACTGCCGCACGGGGATCTTCGACTTCATGATCTCCACCATGTCCCGGTGGGTGACCTGCGGCGGCACGCCGATTCTGTCGGGGTGCGCGGCCGCGGGGTCCCAGGAGTCCAGCCGCACGTAGTGGAGCATCGAGCTCTTCTCGGGGATCGGGTCCTTCTGGAACGCGTGGCGCACGGCGGCGAACGTCGTCGAGACGGCGATGCCGAGCGCGATGCCCACGACGACGAGGAGCGTGAGGCCCGGGTTTCGCCGGAGGCTCTTGCGGGCGAGGAAGAGGTCGTAGCCGAGCATCGCCATCGCCGCCTCCTCAGATCGCGGCCGCGAGCGAACCCGTGGGGACGCTGCGGAGGTGGCCGAAGTGCGAGTCGCCGTCCACGACGCGGCCGTCGAGGAGGTGGATGGCGCGCTGCGCGCGCGCCGCGCATTCGGGCGTGTGCGTGACCATGACGATCGTCGCGCCCTGCTCGTTGATCTTGAGGAGGAGCTCCATCACCTCGCGCGCCATGAGCGTGTCGAGGTTGCCGGTGGGCTCGTCGGCGAGGATCAGCTTCGGGTCGCCCGCGAGGACCCGCGCGATCGCGACGCGCTGCTGCTGCCCGCCCGAGAGCTGCGACGGCAGGTGGTGGAGGCGCGACGAGAGCCCGACCTTCTCGACGGCCGAGAGGATGCGTTCCTTGCGCTCCTTCGCCGTCATGCGGCGGTAGCGGAGCGGGAGGTCGACGTTGTCGAAGACGTCGAGATCGGGGATGAGGTTGAAGGACTGGAAGATGAAGCCGATCTTCTCGTTCCGCGTGCGCGACATGGTCGCGTCCGAGAGGCGGCTCACGTCCATGCCGTCGAGCGTGTACGTGCCGCCGTCGAACGTGTCGAGGAGGCCGGCCACGTTGAGGAACGTGGTCTTGCCCGAGCCGGAGCGGCCCATCACGGCCACGAACTCGCCGGCCTTGACGTCGAGCGTGACGTCGTCGAGCGCGTGCGTCTCGACGAGATCGGTGCGATAGACCTTGCGGATTCCCGTCATCTTGAGCATCGGAACCTCTTCTATTTGGAGAGCAGCACGCGGGCCGCTCCCAGAAACTCTGCGGTGTCGGAAAGGACGATCTCTTCGCCTTCGCGGAGGCCCGTGAGGATCTCGACCTCCGAGACGCTCACGGCTCCCGTGGTGATCTCGCGAACCTCGGCGACGCCGCCGGCCACGACGTAGGCCTTGCGTCCGCCGCCGGCCTCGAGGAACGGTCCGCGCGCGACCTTGAGCACGCCGGGCTTCTTCTCGAAGACCATCCGCACGCTCACGCGCTGGCTCTGGCGGAGGCCCTTGGGCTCCTCGCCGTCGAACGCGATGGTGCCCTTCACGAGCCCGTCGGCGATCTCGGGCGAGACGTTCGTGATGTGCCCCTGGAGCTCCTTGCCTTCCCACTGCACCTGGGCCTCCAGCCCGGGCGCGAGATCGTTCGCGTAGCTCTCGGCGAGCTGGAACTCCACCTCGAACGCGTCGAGGCTCACCACGGTGACGACCGGTCCGTTGGCGGCGACCGCGTCGCGGTCCTGCACGGCGATGGTGGCGACGACGCCGTCGAACGGCGCGGTGATGCTGAGGCGCTCCACCTGGCGCGCGAGCTCGCTCGCGACGGACCGCTGGCGCTCGGCCGAGAGCTCCCGCTCCCGCACGTCGAACGCACCGGCCTCGGCCTCGAGCCGCGCCGTGCTCCGCGCGTTCTCGAGCTCGAGCGTCGCGATTCGCACGTCGTCCTTGGACTTCTCGAAGTCGATGCGGTTGAGGAGGCCTTCCTTGAACGTCCGCTCGTCGCGCTCGAGCGCGCGGCCCGCGGCCTCGAGCTTCACCGCGAGGAGCGCCTCGGCCTGCTTGGCGCGAAGGGCCGCCTGCTGCACCGAGAGACGCTGGCGCGAGAGGCTGGATTCGAGCGAGGCCAGAGTGGAGCGCTCCTGCATGAGACGGCTCTTCAGCTCGGGGCTCTCGATCTCGGCGAGGAGCGTGCCCTTGGCCACGGTCGCGCCCGCCTTCACGCGGAGCGACACGATGCCGGCGACGGGCGCGAAGAGCGTGGGGTGAAGGGCCGCGACGATGCGTCCCTGTGCCGAGGCGTCGCGCACGAGCGTTCCCTTCGTCACGGCCCCGAAGCGGAGCGCGGCCGAGGAGACGGAGCGGTCGACGCTCGCCACGCGGCGAAGGTGAGGCACGGTGAACGCGGCGAGCACCACGAGAACGAGGGCACCGCCCAGGAGCAGGACGCCGCGGCGCGAGAAGCCGCGGGGCCGCTCGGCGGGACGGTCCATGGATGCGCTGTCGGGAATCACGATCATTCGACCTCGCCTCGCCCTTCGCAAGGCGGCTGCCAGCGCAACGGCCCTCAATTCACGAGCTCTTCGGGCCTTACGCCGTCCGGACACCGTCCGCGGCGGACAGATGTCCGGACGGGCCGGACACGTTTTCTGAGCAACCGAACCGTGGCAGTCTGCCGGCATCGATGTCGGGAATCGCGGCGAGCATCTTCTGGGAGAGCGGCGAGGGATCCCCGGGCGGAAGCCCGGGGACGGGATCCTCGGCCGAAGAGGCCCGTGTGCGAACGATCCTCGCCCGGATGCCGCATCGCGGAACCGAGGGGACTTCGGCCGGCGTCTTCGCGGGGGCTGTGCTCGGCGAGGCGCGCTTCGCTTTCACCGTGCGCGAGTCGCGGGCGATTCAGCCGGCGCGGTCCGGATCCTGGGCCGTCGTCTTCGACGGCCGGCTCGACGATCCCGCGACTCTCGCCGCGGCGCTCTCGTTGGATCGGGACACGTCCGACCCCGCGCTCGTCGCCGCGGGCCTCGAGCGGTTCGGCGCCGAGGGGCTCCTTCCCCGGCTCGCCGGAGACTTCGCGTTCGTCGCTTACGACACGGCCGCGCGAGCGCTCGTCGCCGCGCGGGACGCCTTCGGCGCACGGCCCCTGGTCTTCGCGCCCCGCGACGGAAGGCTCCTCTTCGCGAGCGAGGTGGGCGCCCTGCTGCCCGAAGTCGAGCGCGGACCCGACGATCTCCAGTTCCTGCGGCACCTCCTCGGGATCTTTCCCAACGACACCCGCACGTTCCACCGCAACGTGTCGCGCGTTCCCGCGGGGTTCTTTCTCCTCGCCACGCCGGCGGGTTCCCGCCTCGAGCGTCACTTCGTCCCTCCGCGCGCGCAGCGCAGCATCTCCGCGGCCGACGCGGCCGAGGCGTTTCGCGAAGAGCTCGCGCGCGCGGTCGCGCGGCGGCTTCCGGCCACCGGCCCCGTCCTCGTTCATCTTTCGGGAGGGCTCGACTCCTCGAGCGTCGCCTGCCTCGCCGACCTCGCGCTCCGGAAAGACCCGATGGCCGGCGCCGGGCTGCTCTCGGCGGTGTTCCCCGGGCAGCCCTGGGACGAGAGGCCGTATCAGGAGGCCGTGGAACGCGAGCTCGCGCTGCCGCCCGGCCCCGTCGCCGTCCAAGGGCCGCCGCCCCTCGAGCCGATCCACTCCGACCACCCGATCCGCGATCCCCAGCCCGGCATGAAGGCCGCGCTCGAGGGGGCCATGACGCGGAGCGGCGCCCGGGCCGTCCTCGCGGGGTTCGGCGGAGACGAGCTTCTCCTCGAGCGGGGCGTCTTTCGAGAGCTGGGGATGAACCGCAGGCTCCTCACGGCGGCCTTCGAAGCGAGCCGCCTCGGCATGGTTTCGGGGCAGGGCCGCCGCGCGCTCTTCGTGGAAGCCGTGAGGCTCGCGGCGCCCGACGGCCTTCGCCGCCTCAAGAACCGGGTCTCGCCCCACGTTCCCGAGGAGCCGCCCGCCTGGGCCGGTCCGAGGCTTCGCGCCGTCTTCGCGGAGCGGCAGGCGGCGAGGGAGCCGGTCCCGCCCCGCGGGCGATCGGTGACGAACCTCCCCGGAACCGCGGCGGCAACCTGGCGCGTCCTCAACGACGGCCACGTGAGCCGCAGCCTCGAGTACGAGGAGCTGCGCGCCGCGCGCCTCGGATGCCAGATGCGGACGCCGTACCTCGACACCGCGCTCGCGGCCTTCGTCCTCTCTCTCCCGCTCGAGGCGCGGCGTCCGCACGGCCTCTCGAAGCGGCTTCTGCGGGACGCCGTTTCCGGAATCCTCCCCGACACCGTTCGCCTGCGCCGGCGCGGAACCCATTTCGACGGCAACCTGCTCCGCGAGTTCCGGGCGCTGTGGCCGAGGCTGGAGGCCGAGATCCGGGAGGGACCTCTCCTCCGCGAAGGCTGGATCTCGCCGTCCCTGCGGCTCGCGACGGGAGACACGCCCATGAGCTGGCGGGAGGCCCGGCTCCTGTGCAACCTGGCGGCGTTCTCGGTCTGGCGCGCGCTGTGACCCCGGTCACGATCAGAGAAGTCAGAAAACAACAGGGGGCTTGCGCGGGGTTTCGAAAAGCATTAGATTGCCGCGAGTCGTCCAAGGAGGATCTCCCATGAAGCACGTTGCTGGCCCGGCATCTCTGGAATACCCGCCCGCAGGAGCCTCGACCGAGGCCGTCGAGAGTCTCGAAAAGAGCATTGGTAATCCCGAGCCTCGCAGCACGGTCGCCTACGAGCCTCCCCGGGTCGTACGCACGGGCAGCCTCCATCATCTCCTCGGCAAGTCGGGGCCCTTCCTCGACGCCTTCGGCGCGCAGCCCACGCAGCCCTGACGCCGCGAGGCTGGAAACCACGCAGACCGTGTAAACCGTGTAAGTCGCGCAACTCGCGCGATCGTCGTTCTCAAAAGGGCGCCCCTCACGCGGCGCCCTTTTGCTTTTCGAGCCTCCCGCCGGAAGGCCGAAAGGGTCGAGATGCTCTTTGCGCTCGCTCCCGGCATCGAGCTCCGCTCGGGC
>CAZXSG010000130.1:0-8344 GCA_964643185.1 uncultured Holophagales bacterium | reverse complement strand
AGGTGCGGAGGGCGGTACGCCCGGAGCCACGGCAGGTGCGGAGGGCGGAACGCCCGGAGACATCGGTGCGGTTGTTTCGGCCGGGGAGGAGAGCGGGGTGGCCGAGGACGTCGCGGCCGCTGAGGACATTGCGGGCGTGGCGGCCGTGGGCATCGCCTCGCGGGCTGCCGATTCCTTGGGCTCGACCGAGTCCTTGGTGTCCCTGATGCTGCCCTTCGCGCCGCCCGTCTCGGCTGGAGCCGTGGCGGGCGACGGGTCGGGAGCGGACGCCAGCGCCGCAGCCGCCGAAGCCGCTGCTGCGGCCGCAGCCCGAGCCGCGGCGCCGGAGGACGCTGCGCTGACCTTCACCGCGGCGCCGGAGGATGCCGCGCTGACTTTCACCGCGGCGCCGGAGGACGCGCTCACTTTCGCCGCGCTGGAGGACTTCTCGGCCTTCGGGGCCTTTTCCGGCTTCGCGGGAGCGGTCTCGGCCATCGGCTGAGCCGCCTCGTGCGGAGCGGCATCGGACTCCGCGGGGGTTGCGGCCGTCGCATCGGCTCGATCGGTCGGAGTCCGCGTCGCGGTCTTGCGGGGCGCGCCGGCCTCGGCTGAGGTGGCCGTGCCAGGCACGGCGCTCGGGGTGCCAACCTCGCTGGCGGCGGCTGCTGCCGCGGCCGGAGCCCCACCGGTGGGAGATTCCGCGACGGGAGAGGAGCCGTCCATGACCTGCCCCTCCTCTTCGGCCGTCTTCTCGACGATCTTGATGCGCTTCAGGGCGGCCCGTTCGGTCTTGGCGCGACCGGCGGCAGCGGGCGCCACAGGAGCGGCACCCGGCGCGGGCGTCTGGCGCACGATGAGCGATTTGGGGGCCTGCGTCTTCCCGGTGAGAATCGCCTGCGCGGTCCCGGGATCCAGGACGGAGTCGGTGGATTTCACATCGACGCCGATGCCTTGAAGAAGGAAAAGCACCTCTTGAGCGGGCTTTCCCATCATCTTGGCGAGCTCGACGACTGTGAATTTGGCGGACATGGTCTTCACTTGGTTCTCTTTCCTCGACTCTTAACCCAGATCCCGGTCAGGACTGGGACTCCACGGGCTGACCGGCTCCGCCGTCGCCCGAATCCCCGTCACCCTCGTCGGCCATGACCAGGCCATCCTCGGACTCTTCCTCGGCTTCCTCTTCCGGTTCCTCTTCTGGAGAGGCTGCGTACTCTTCGGCCGCCTCGAGCTCGGCTTCCCGGTCGGCCTCGGTGAGGGCCGTGACCTCGTCCAGCTTGCGGGAGCCGTCCTCGGCCTCCTCGGCGGCTTCCAGGAGGTCGCCCACGGAGACGATGCCCGCGGCCTCGAAGATCGGAACCCAGGCTTCGTCGATGGCGACGAGCTCGGCCAGCGTGGTCGCACGCCGCTGCGAAGAGAGAAGCATGCGCTGGAGGGCCTGGGCGACCTCGGCCTTGACGGCCTGCTCGCTCTTGATCTCGATGCGCGCGCCGATGAGCGCCGCGGCGAGCCTCACGTTCTGGCCGCGCTTGCCGATGGCGAGGGAGAGCTGATCTTCCTCGACGATGCACTCGAGCGTCGGCACGGGCTCCACGGGGTTCCCGTTCTCGTCGGTCTCGGGATTCTCCGAGGCCTCCTCTGCGGGCATGGCCGAGACGCGCGTGATCTTGGCGGGGGAGAGCGCGTTCTGGGCGTACGTGACGAGATCGTCGGAGTACTGGATGATGTCGATGCGCTCGCCGCGGAGCTCACGCATGATGGCCTGCACGCGCGCGCCGCGCATGCCCACGCAGGCGCCGACCGGATCGACGTCGCGTTCCCGCGAGGACACGGCCACCTTGGCGCGGTCCCCCGGCTGGCGGACGCAGCCCCGGATCACGACGGTACCGTCGTAGATCTCGGGAACTTCCATCTCCATGAGGCGCATGAGGAGCTCGGGAACCGTGCGCGAAAGAACGAGCTGAGAGCCCTTCGGGTTCTTGTGGACGTCGGCCAATACGGCGCGAACCCGCTCACCCTGGGTGTAGCGCTCGGCTCGGGACTGGTGATCCCTGGGGATGACGGCTTCGGTTCGGCCCAGGTCGACGATCATGTCGCCCCGCTCGAACCGCTTCACGGTCCCGGTGATCAGATCTCCGAGCTTGCCGATGTACTCGTTGAAGATGTTGTCGCGCTCGGCCTCGCGGACCTTCTGGTAGAGAACCTGCTTGGCGCTCTGTGCCGCGATGCGCCCCAGGCCTTCCGTCGAGCGGTAGAGGCGGATCTCGTCTCCGACCTCCGCTTCGGCCGGCGTGACGACGGATTCGCCCCCGTGCTCGGCGAGACGGACGACGGTCCACCCCTTGCCCGAAAGCTCGCCCGTGAGGAGAGCCGGGACTTCTTCCGGAAGGACCTCGACGTAGGGAAGCCGCACTTCCCGATCGGGGTCGATGGCCGCGGCCGCCGCGAGCGGCGTCACGGACGCTCCGAGGGGAACGTCGTCGGGATCGATCGGCGCGGCGTCGGTCTCGGAGAGCTCGGGCTTCGTTTTCTGGTCCACGATCCGGTACGGCGTCCAGGCGGTCAGCTCGCCCGACTTCGGGTCGAACCGCGCGGCCATCTCGCGGACCTTGTAGACCTTGCGGGCCGCTGTGGCAATGGCCTCCTCGAGCGCGGAGACGAGCCGTTCGAAGTCGATCTCTTTGTCGCGGGACGCGGCCTTCAGAGCTTCGAGGATCTCATCTGCCCGCGTCGGCGGGGGTGCCTTCGCCGCCTTGGCGGTGGCCTTGGCGAGCGCGGTCTTTGTAGCGGCCTTCTTGGGTGTCATCTCGTCGGTCTCTCCGTGTCGTCCGGGTGGTTCGTGTCGAGCGGGATCGCGGGCGATCCCGGATCAGAAGTCCGGGATCAGCCGGGCGATCTTCACGTCGCCGAACCGCACAGTGTAGCGATGCCGTTGATCCTCATCAAGGACGGTCACCTCGTCCCCCTGGACGGTTTCGAGGACGCCCTTGAGCCGTCCGGTGCCGTTGACTTTCGTTCGGAGCTGAACCGAGACCCAGCGGCCCAGGAACCGCAGACAGTCGGCCAGGGTCCAGAGGGGGCGGTCGAGGCCGGGGGAGGCGACTTCGAGGGCATAGGCATTCGCCAAACCGGGCACGTTTTCGAGAATCGGGTCGATGACGTGGGAAGCCCGTTCACAGTGGTCCAAGGTGACGCCACCGTCGCGATCGATGTAAAAGGTCAACCGGCCGCGGCTGCGGCCAGGAACCCAGTCGACGTGACACAGCTCGAGTCCCTCGGCCGCGACTTCGCGGCGGAGCGTTTCGAGAATCTCTTCATCGAAGGGGAGTGGCGGACGGGACGAGCTTGGGGTGGTCACGCGTGAGGGGACGGGTCTCCTGGCGTCTGAGTTGGTCGAGTGAGTTGAGAAGGGAGGCCATCAACAAAAAAAGGTGAGCGATAGCTCACCCTCAAGAGCTTTGAAAGTCAGCGGGTTGGGTTTTATCACGAGTCTCCGAGGCTGTCATCTGGAGGTCAGGAACGACCGTGCTGGCATGAACTTCCCATAACATCCGCCGGGTACGTCGATTCCGAGCCTCGGTCATCCTGACCGGCGCCAGGGAGGCGAACCCGCCGGGTACGGTTCCAGAGAGGCTCAGATCAGCGCAATCACCGTCGTCAAGCTCAACGACCCCGAGTCCGACGAGCCGCCCGTTCCCTGGCCTCCGCCGGGCGGGCTGCCGCCTGGGGAGGATCCGTTCCAGGAGAGCCTCGTCCCGCAGCCGTGGCTGCTGGCCGGAGTCGACCCCGAGGGCGTCACCGGCGATGGGGGGCGTTTCCGGTTCACCGTCGAGCGCGGGATCTATCTCTCGATCATCGCTCACCTGCTGCTTTTTATCTGGCTCATGGTGGCGCCGCCGCCGAAGCCGCGTGCCATCTCGACAGCGCCCGAGGACGACCCTCTGGGTCTGATGCGGTTGATGACGGTTCCCGAATCCCCGCCGCCGATTCCGATTCAGTTTTTCCCCGCGCCCGGGACGCGAGTTCCCGAACCGGGACCCAGGCCGCTGCCGTCCGACGCGAACCGGGTGGCGAAAGGCGGGGCCCCAGAGCTCCCGCCGATGCCGGTGCCCGATTCGAAGGCCGAAAAGGGGATCCAGGATCTGGAAAAGGGAAGCGGAGAGACCCGGCCCGAGGCCGGTGGAGAGACGAGTCCCCCGGCTCAGAGGGTCGCGACTCGCGCGCAAGATCGGTCGCCCCTGGCGAAGGCCTGGTGGGAGCGGCCCGTGGGGCCGGCCGAGCCCTTTCCCGACCAAGCGCTCCCGGCGAGCTCCCCCGAGGCGCACGCCGACGTTGCCCGCAAGGTGGCCAAGCCTCTGGCGGGCGTCGGCAAGTCGCCGATCGCGGGGCTCACGGCTGAAGAAGCCGCCCGCGCCGCCGCCCAGCCGGGCAGCGAGAAGGGCGCGGGATTCGAGAAGCCCGGGGGGTTCGTCGACAACGGCCCGATCTCCTTCGAAACCGCCTAGTACGGCTGGGGACCTTACGGGGCCGAGAGGATCCGGCGCATCAAGCTCAACTGGGACGTGCCTCAGCTCGCCTACTACGGCATCAAGGGTTGGGTCATCGTTCGCTTCGTGATCCTCGCGGACGGCAAGGTCGAGAGCGCCAAGATCATCGCGAGCTCGCAGACCCCGCCGTTCGACAATGCGGCGCTTCAGGCCGTGATCAAGTCGAATCCCTTCCGGGCTCTTCCCAAGGACCTCGGGAAGGACAAGGAAGGGGTCACCGTTACCTTTATCTACAACATGACGCCCGCGGAAGCCGAGATCGCGATTCCGCGACAGATGATGAAAAAATGAATCAGGCCTCCCTGAACGACCTGGCGACGATCGGCAGCGTCCTCCGGTCGGCGAAGACCATCGCCGTGGTGGGTTGCTCTCCGAATCCGGCACGCCCCTCGAATTCGATATCGCGTTACTTGCAGAGGGAGGGGTACCGGGTCATCCCGGTGAATCCCGGCCACGCCGAGATTCTCGGTGTGCCGTGCTACCCGGACCTCGCCTCGATTCCTCCGGACGTCGTGGTCGACGTCGTGGACGTTTTCCGGCGGTCGGAACTCGTCGGCCCCGTCGCCGATGCGGCGCTCCTTCGGCCGGGTGTGAAGCTGTTCTTCATGCAGGACGGCGTCGAGGACGAGGTGTCCGCCGCGAAGCTCCGGGGCGCCGGAATCGCGGTCGCCATGGACCGGTGCATCTACCGGGACCACGCGGCCTTCGCCCGTTCCGTTCCTCGCTGAGGCTCGGACCCGGCGCGGTCCACTCTCCACATTGCCATCGCCACGAACATCAGAATCGAAGGTGAGTATGCAGACCAAGACCAAAGTGATTTCGGTAACGGGCCTCGTCGTCGGGTCGGTCGTGTTCGGAATGATCCTGGCGTCGAACCTCGACCTCGGCCGCAGCGCGTCGGCCCAGAAGCAGCAGGCTCCCGCAGCTCAGGCGGCGGCCCAGGCACCTCCCGCCACCGCACGCCCTCAGCCGTCTCTGCTCCTCCCGTCCTTCGCCGACATCGCCGAGCAGGTGATGCCGGCGGTCGTCTCGGTGACCACCACGGAGATCGTCAAGGCGAGCGACCGGCGGCGTCAGAACCCGTTCGGTGGCGAGGGCTTCGACTTCTTCTTTCCCGACCGCCGGCGGGGCGAGGACGAGGAGGATCGCAAGGAGGTTTCGGGAGGTTCGGGCTTCGTCATCGAGAGCGAGGGCTTCATCCTCACGAACAACCACGTCATCGAAGGTGCCGACAAAGTCGTCGTGAAACTCGGGGACGACGAGTACACGGCCAAGGTCGTCGGGCGGGATCCCGCGTCGGACCTGGCCCTCCTCAAGATCGACGGGCCGAGGCCGTTCCCCGTGGTGCGTCTCGGCGACTCCGAGAAGATCCGTGTGGGCGAGTGGGTCATGGCGATCGGCGACCCCCTCCAGTACGAGAAGACCGTCACCGTGGGCATCATCTCGGGCAAGGGCCGCTTCGCTGGCTTGCCGCGCGCCTCGGCGCTCTCCGAGTCGCTCCTGCAGACCGACGCCGCCATCAACTTCGGCAATTCGGGCGGTCCCCTCGTGAACGTCTCGGGCGAGGTCATCGGCATCAACACCGCCATCTCACGTATGGCGCAGAACATCGGCTTCGCGGTGCCCATCAACCTCGTGAAGGGCCTCCTGCCCGGTCTCAAGAAGGGCAAGGTCGTTCGCGGCTTCCTCGGCGTGACCATCCAAACCGTCGACCGCACGCTCTCGGAGGCCTTCGAGCTGAAGACTCCGGGCGGCGCGCTCGTGCAGGCGGTCGAGAAGGGCAAGCCCGGTGACAAGGCGGGCCTCAAGCACGGCGACGTGATCGTGAAGGTCGACGACGTGAACGTGAAGACGAACCACGATCTCATCGACTACGTCTCGAGCAAGGTGCCGGGCACCAAGGTCACGGTGACGTTCATCCGCAGGATCAAGGAGCGCACGGAGGAGAAGACCGTCCAGGTCGTTCTCGAGGAGCGGCCCGACGAACGGGATCCGAACGCTCCCGAGGAGGCCGAGCCCACGGAGGCCAAGGAGAAGATCGGCATCGCCGTCACCGACGTCACGGCCCAGCTCCGCAGGACGTACAAGATTCCGGCCGACGTGAAGGGCGTCGCGATCACGAACGTCAAGGCGGTCTCGAGCGCGGCCGACGCGGGTCTCTTGGAGGGTGACGTCATCCTCGAGGTGAACGGCGCCGAGGTCGGGGGCGTGGCCGACTTCCAGGCCGAGATGAAGAAAGCCAAAGGGCGCTACGTTCGCTTCTACGTGTCGCGGGGCGCCCCGCGGCCGCAGACGTTCATCGCGGCCGTGAAGCTCGAGGAGTAGTCGCCTGCAGCAGGAACAGCTTTCGGCGACCGTCGCTTACGACATCGCCAAAGAAGCCGCCCCGGTCTCCGGTGAGATCCGGGGCGGCGTCGTCGGATTCGTGGTGCTCTCGCTGCTCCTCGCGATCGTGTGGCAGAGGGGCAAGGGCCCGCGCATCCTCATCCTGACGATGCTGATCGCCTGGCTCGGCTTCTCGGCCTACCGCTACCGCACCATTTCCTCCGGCCACGTCGAGGCCCAGGGCTGGCTCTCGAGCGGGACGGTCGAGGTCGCCGAGGGAAAGGTCGAGGACTTCAATCCGGCTCCTCTCGAGAAGGTCGGACCCGAGACGTTCCGCATCGGGACGAAGGTGTTTCAGGTGATGGACGGCGACCTCCTGAACCCCGGCCTCCACCGCACTTCACGGCGCGGCGGCCCGATCCGGTCGGGCGCGCGCCTGCGCGTCACCTACCGCGGGACGAGCATTCTGAAGGTGGAAGAGCTGCCCGCCGAAGGGATTCCGAAGACTCCCTAGAGACCCGTGGCGGCCAGCTCAGGCCGGGCGAAGTCGTGCCGGTTCGCCCGCACGACGTTTCCCCCGTCGTCCCGCACGACGCGCTCGTAGTACGCGTCCCGCTCGAAGGGCTCGCGTCCGGCGCCGCGGATCATCCGCTCCATCTCGAGCCGCGAGAGACCGGCCTCGGTCTTCGCTCCGGCCGCGTGCGTGATGATCTCTTCCGTCACCGTGCCGACGAGGTCGTCGGCGCCGAAGCGGAGCGCAACAGGCGCCAGCTTCTCGCCGATCTGGATCCAATAGGCTTTGATGTGGTCGAGGTTGTCGAGCATGAGGCGCGCCACGGCGATGACCCTGAGGTCGGTGTAGGCCGTCGCGGGCGGGAGATGCCGGAGCTGGGTCTC
This sequence comes from uncultured Holophagales bacterium, assembly GCA_964643185.1. GTDB lineage: Bacteria > Acidobacteriota > Thermoanaerobaculia > UBA5066 > UBA5066 > JAEUQS01. The sequence continues at coordinate 599 of CAZXSG010000130.1, read as the reverse complement.
GTCGGGGTGGAAGGCCAGAGGGATGAACCCGAGGAAACCGTGCGTCTCGTCCTGGAGCTCACGGATCCTCACGAGATGGTCGACCCGCTCCTCGAGCGTCTCGACGTGGCCGTAGAGCATCGTGACGGTGGTCTTCAGCCCGCGCTCGGTGCAGAGGCGCGAAAACGCGAGGAAGCGTTGGCCCGAGGTCTTGGCGGTGGAGATGGGGTCCCGCACGCGTTTGGCGAAGATCTCGGCGCCGCCGCCGGGGCAGGAGTCGAGCCCCGCGGCCTTGAGATCGTCGATGACCTCCTCGACGCTCTTTTTTCCCACGCGGGCGAACCAGTCGATCTCGACCATCGTCCACGCCTTGAGGTGGATTCCGGGGAACTTGTCTTTGAGCGCGGTGAGGAGATCCAGGTAGTACGAGTAGGGGAGCGACGGATGCAGCCCGCCAACGATGTGGAGCTCGGTGATGCCGTCGTGCCAGCCGGTCGCGGCCTCGCGCACGGCCTCCTTGATCGACATCGTGTACCCGCCGTCGACGCCGGGCTTCCTCGCCCAGGCGCAGAGACCGCAGTCGACCCAGCAGAGGTTCGTGGGGTTCAGGTACCGGTTGA
>CAZXSG010000129.1:0-8364 GCA_964643185.1 uncultured Holophagales bacterium | reverse complement strand
GGGGCTAACCCCGGTGGGGAGGCCAGCACACACCGGGCACGAACGGGGCGCCGGGCGGGGGGGGCGGGAACCGCCCGGGCGCTTTCCGGCGGCGGCGGAGCCGGTTCGGACCCTGCGTTTCACGCCCGCCCGGATCGCCATCCTCGTCTTCGTGACCTTCGCCGTCTTCGCGAACTCCCTCACGGGCGCGTTCGTGTACGACGACGTCAAGCAGATCGTCGGCAACGAGCTCATCCAGAAGCCCGGCCGCCTCCTCGAGGCGATGGGCAAGGACGTGTGGGCGTTCAAGGGCGAGAAGGCCGAGGCCTGGAGCAACTACTGGAGGCCGGGCTTCGTGCTCTTCCTCGGCCTCGAGGTCCGCCTCTTCGGGCTCGAGAGCACGGTACCGTGGCACCTCGCGAACGTGCTGCTCCACGTCTTTGTGACGCTCCTCGGCTGGCGCCTCCTCCGGGTGTGGGGCGTGGGCGACGGGCCCGCCTTCGCGGCCGCGCTCCTCTTCGCGGTGCACCCCGCCCACGTCGAGTCGGTGGCCTGGATCTCGGGCTCGCCGGACCTTCTCCTCGCGGTCTTTCTCCTGGGATCCTGGCTCGTGCTCCTGGAGGGCGGGGACGCGCCTTCGTGGACGCGCCGCGGAATCTCCCTGGCTCTCTACGCGGGCGCGCTCTCGTTCAAGGAGGTGAGCATCCTCTTTCCGGGCCTCGTCCTCCTCTCGCGGATCGCCCTGGCCCGGGAGGGTGCGCTTCGTGGAGCGTTCGGTCGCGCCGCGAAGGACGCGGCGCCGTACGCCGTCCTCGCCGGGCTCTACCTCGTCGCGAGGGCCTCGGTGCTCGGCCAGGTGCAGATCGAAACGCCCTGGCGCGTGGGACCGGTGGGGCTCCTCCTCACGGTGCCCTCGCTCGTGTTCTTCTATCTCCGGCAGGCTCTCTTTCCGGTGCTCATCGGCCCCTCGTATCCGCATCGGGCCGTGACGCCACAGCTCGCGGGGCTCGAGAACCTCGTCGCGCCGCTCCTGCTCGGCGCGCTTCTCGCCTTTGGGCTGTGGTTCCTCTGCAAGGAGAAGCACGTGAGGCTGCTCGGTTTGGGGACGTTCTTCCTGCTTCTCGCTCCCGCGATGAACGTGGACGCCTTCGTGCCCGAGCAGACGGTGCACGACCGCTATCTCTATCTTCCGCTGCTCGGCCTTCTCGCGGTGGTGACGACGATTCTGAGCGCGCTCCCTGCGGTGTCCCCGCCCCGCGGGAAGGTCCTTCTGGGAGTCGCGGCGGCGCTCCTCGCGCTCCAGACCGTCCGCTACAACACGGCCTGGACCTCCGAGGACCGGCTCTGGGCCTGGGCCGTACGCTCGGATCCCACGAGCGCGGGCAATCTCACCGAGCACGGCCGCATGCTCCTCGAGGCCGGCGACGCGGCGGCGGCCCGTGTCGCGCTGGACCAGGCGATCGCGATGAGGCCGGCGGTCAACGCGTATCTCGGCCGGGCCGACGTGGCGCTCGCCCAGAAGCGGTGGGCGGACGCCGCGAAGGACCTCGAGCTCGTGAGGGGTCAGCAGCCCGGCAACTATCTCGTGTACGACCGGCTGGCCGTGGCCTACCAGGGCGGAGGCGACCTCGCGGCCGCGGAGCGCGTCCTCCGCGAGGCGCGCGAGAGGATCCCGTACAGACGCGCGGCGTACACCGACAACCTGGCCGTCGTGCTCGTGCTGACGCAGCGGCCGGGCGAGGCGCTGACGGAGCTCGAGGCGGTGCGGGAAACGGCGCGGAAGGAGATCGGGTCCGGCGCGCCGGCCGTCTTCTACCACCTCGGGCTCCTGTACGAGAGCCTCTCGCGGAGCCTGGAGGCCCGGGCCTCGTTCCGCGAATTTCTCGAGCGATCCACCACGTACCACGACGACGAGACGAAGCGGATTCGGGAAGACGCCACGAATCGCCTTGCCGCGATGCCTTAGACTGCGGACAAAGATGGCCACGGGCGGCGCTCTCAACCTCGTCGGGCGGAAACTCGGAAAGTACCTCGTCGAGTCGGAGCTCGGTCGCGGGGGAATGGGCGTCGTCTATCGAGCGCAGCAGACGAACCTCGACCGCATCGTCGCGATCAAGGTGCTCGCCCCGTCGCTCATCGGGGATCCCGACGGCGTGATGCGCTTCCAGCGCGAAGCCCGCGCCATCGCGCGGCTCAACCACCACGGGATCATCCAGGTGTTCGACATCGAGGAGGCCGAAGACCTCTTCTTCCTCGTGATGGAGTACGTCGAAGGTGAAGGCCTCGACACGTTCCTCGCGAAGAACAAGATCTCGCAGGGCCGCATCCTGCGCATCGTCTCGGACATCGCCGACGCGCTCCACTTCGCGCATGAGAAGGGCGTCGTTCACCGCGACATCAAGCCCGCCAACGTGATGCTCACGAAGGACGGCCGCGTGAAGGTGGCCGACTTCGGGCTCGCGCACTTCCTGGATTCCGCGGGCGGCGGGCAGACGAAGACGGGCATGGTGCTCGGCTCGCCGAGCTACATGTCGCCCGAGCAGGTGCAGGGCCAGAGGGTCGACAGGCGTTCCGACATCTACTCCCTCGGCGTCGTGCTCTTCCGCATGCTCACGGGCCGGGTTCCGTTCGTCGCGGAGTCCAGCCACGCGCTCCTCTTCAAGCACGTGCAGGAGCAGCCGCCCGATCCCCGCGAGCTGAACCCCGAGATCACGCCCGAGATCCGGCGCCTCGTGCTCAAGGCGCTCGCCAAGAAGACGACCGACCGCTTCCAGACCATGGCCGAGTTCCGCCAGGCCTGCAATGCCCTGATCGGCGAGGCGGACCACGAGGTGAGCTCCTCGCCACCCGCCGAGCGGGGGCCCTTCGACGAGCCCGAGGACTCGAAGCCCACGTCGGTGCTGCGCGAAGCGGGGGCCCGCGCCGCCACGCAGGTGGGGCCGACGGCGATCTACGACATGCCCACGGAGCGGACGGCCGGGCCGGCCGCGCTCGCGGGCGCGACAGTCGTGGGCACCCGCCCCTCGGCGAGCGGCTCGACGCCGATTCCCGCTCCGGAGAAAAAGGGTGTGCCGGTGGCGGGCATCGCCGCGGGCGCCGCGGTGATTGCCGCCCTGGCCGCGCTCATCGCCGTCTTCAGGCTGGGTGGCCGGGCCGACAACCCGCCCATCGCGAATCCCCAGCCGACGCCGGCGGTGGCCACGGTCTCGACGTCATCTACGGCCTCGACATCGGGACTGCCCCCGTCCGACCCGACGCCGGTGCCCGTGGCCGGGGATCTCGGCGGCCCCGTGCCCACGGCAACCCCTGCGCCCGTGGAGCAGCCCACCGAGGTCGTTCGCATCGTGGTCGCGACGCCCACGCCGGGGAAGCCCGTGAAGACGGCCGATTCGGGGCTCGGGCAGGTGGCCGCCACGCGCACGCCCATCACGGTCAACATACCGTTCGACGACGGGCCCGTGGAGTACTGCGTGAGGGCGCTCAGCTCGACCCAGGTTTCCCTCGTGTCGAACAGGGATTTCTCTCCTGCGTTCAACCCCGAGGACGGGTCGCAGAAGAAGGGGATCCCCCCCGATGCCACGGAGTTCAAGCTGGTCGCGTCGATCAAGCCCGAGAAACCCAAGGAGGGCGAGCCCTTCCTCTTCAAGGTGGATTTCCTCAACGAGGCTGGTCGCAGCATCACGATCGCGACGGTGGAGGAGAGCTCGGCCGGCATCGAGGTCTACAAAGAGGTCAAGAACGTCCCCGTGCCGTTCACGCTCGACGAAGGGGCGACGATGCCCGTGTACGGCGCCTCGACGAGCCTCGAGGGACCCGGTCAGTACCGCAAGGAGGTCCGGGTGATCACGAAGGGCGGCGTGCGGTGGGCGAGGAGCTTCAGCGTCCGTCCCTGCAGCGCCGTCAATTGACGGAGTGATCCTGGGGGTTTCCGATCCGCGGGCCCTGCATCGGGCGTCCGGGTGCGCGGGGTCACAGGGTACGACTGGTAACCGCGGGCGCGCGTGCCTATGATCTCGGAGATCGTCTCTCGACAGCGGAGGTCCTTCATGACGCCTTTCTTCCGCGGCTCCCTCGCTTACACGCTCGTCACGGCCCTTTCGGCCGGGACGCTGAACGCATCGCCGCTTCCCCAGGAGGCGAAGAAGGCCTCGCCGGAAAGCCCGGTCCTCGCGATCCAGCACGATCCCTTGCCGTGCGTCACCACCGAGATCCGTCCGGAGGTCGACGCCGCGCTCGTGCCCGACACCATCGAGCGAACCGGTTTCGTGTACTTCAGGGCGCGGGGTGAAGAGGACTTCTACTACGTCACGATGAAGGCGCAGCCCACGAAGGAGTTCGCGGCCGAGCTGCCGCGACCCATGCCGGGCATCCCGGGCATCGACTACTACATCCGCGCGCTCGACAACGAGAGCCTCGCCAAGAAGACCCCCCAGTTCGAGCCGGCCGTCACCGACAAGACGGTCTGCGACGACAAGCAGACCCGCAAGGCCGAGCCCGAGAAGAAGGACAAAGAGCTCCTGACCGTCGGCCTCACGAGGGAAGGCCAGAACCCCGTTCCGCCCGGCTTCAACAAGGCCGACATCGGAAAGATCATCCTCGTGTCGGGCGCGGTCGTGGGTCTCGCGACGGCGATGCAGTCCTTCAGCGGAGCCGCCGCGGGCAGCTCGGGCGCTTCGGGAGCCGGCGCTGGCGCGGGCGCAGGAACTACGGCGGCGAGTACCGGGATCTCCACGCTCGGGATCGTGGGCATCGGAGCCGGTGTGGCCGTCGTGGCCGGCGTCGCGATCGCGGCCGGCAATGGTGGAAACAGCAGCACCGAGGCCCCCAACCGGCCCCCGGTGATCAGCAGCGTCACACTCACCCCTCTGTACGGCTCGGCGCCGCTCCTGGTGAACGCCACCGCGAGCGCCACCGACCCCGACAACGATCCCGTCACCGTGACCTGGAGCTTCGGCACCGGCAACCCCGTCACGGGCGCGACGGCCACGTTCACGTATCCGGCCGCGGGCACGTTCACGGTGACGGCGACGGCGACCGACAACCGGGGCGGGACCTCCGCGCCGTCGACGGCGGGCAGCGTCAAGGTCGATCCTTCGGGCACGCCGCAGTTCCTGACGTCCAACGTGAGCTGGTCGGGGAACGGTGACCTCGACGTCCGTCTGATCGGTCCGGGCGGCCTCGACGTCTCGACGGTCTCGGGCGGCCGGCGGGTGCCTGCGGGCTGCTCGTCGGACAACCGCACGGAGAGCGTCCTCTACCAGGGCAACGCGCTCCCTCCGGGAAGCTACACGCTCTTCGTGAGGCACGCGGGGAACTGCGGCGCCACGGGCGTGAACGTCACGTTCAACTACGCGACGCTCTCGGGCACGGGGAGCAAGTGCCAGGGATTTGGAACGGTCGCGCCGGGAGCGGAAGTGACGGCCTGTAGCTTCACTATGCCCTGAGGGGGGCGTAGTGCCCTGAGGGGGGCGTAGTGCCCTGAGGGGGGCTCCTACGCCGCCCCCCTCAGACACCCCTGGCGAGGCGATCGCTGGTTTTTCCGGGGTGTGCGTAGTGCCCTGAGGGGGGCTCCTACGCCGCCCCCCTCAGACACCCCTGGCGAGGCGATCGCTGATTTGTCCGGGTCCTGGCAATGAGCTCGGCGGCGCTCCCGCTGAAATCAAATGACTCCGTGCACCCACAACAGCCAGAGCGTTCCCAGCGCGGTTGTCGCGAGGGCGAGCGGGAGGCCGGTGCGCAGGTATTCACCGAATCTGAGCCCTCCTATCTTCTCGCTGCGCTCGGCGACGATGATGTTGGCGACCGAGCCGAGGAGCGTGAGGTTGCCGGCGAACGTCGACGCCATCGCGAGGAGCTCCCACGCGAGCGTCTGGTTCGGCAGGTGCGCCATCTCGGGCCGGATCACGAGGATGAACGGCACGTTGGAGACGATGTTCGAGCCCACGAGGAATACGGCCGCGAGCCGCACGTAATCCGCTGCCGTTCCGTGGGTCGCGCCGAAAACCGGAACGTGTGAGAGCGCACACGCGGCGGCGCCCGACGCCACGAGCCCCTCGACCACGACGAAGAGCCCGGCGAAGAACAGCAGCACGGGCCAGTCGATGAGGCTCCAGAGCCCCCGCGACTCCACCCGGTGAACAACGAGGAGCGCCGTGAACCCGGCGGCCGCGGTCCACGCGAGATCGCCTCCGTGGAAGAACGTGTACACCATCCCGCACAGGACGAGCCCCGTGAGCACCGCTTGGCCGCCGAGGAGCGGCGTCTCGACCTCGTCCCGCGGCGAGGCTTCGAGCGTCGCGGCGCGGAGCTCCTTGCGGAAGGCGAGGTGGAGGAGCACGTGGTTCAGGGCGAGGCCCATCAGCGCGACGGGCAGCATGTGGAACGCATAGTCGCGATACGAGAGGCCGCCGAGCGTCGCGCACAGCATGTTCTGCGGGTTTCCCACGAGCGTCGCCACGGAGCCCGTGTTGGCGGCGGTGGCGAGCCCGAGGAGGAACGGAAGGCGGGGCAGCTTCGAGCGCTCGATCCACGCGACGACGAGCGGCGCCCCGAGCACGCAGACCGCGTCGTTCGTGACCAGGGCCGAGAGGCCTCCCGCGCCCCACACGAGAAACCCCAGAAGGCGCGCCGGCGTTCTCGCCCGCGCGAGGAGGGCCTCGGAAACCCGGTCGAGGAGGCCGCTGTCGGCGAGGAACGCGCCGACCCCCATGAGGCCGAAGAGAAGGAGCAGCGTCTCGGCGTTGACGGCCGCGAGCGCCTTGCCGGGCGTGAGGATCCCGAACGACACGACGAGGCAGGCGCCGAGAAGGGCGCCCGCCGGACGGTCGAGCGGGAGGAGCCGGAGCCTCGGCGCGGCGACGAGAACGTACGTGAGCGCGAAGACGACGAGGGAGGCCGTCACTCCGGGGAGGATATCGCGCTAACGCGATATCGCGTTCAGAGGCTCGGGAGGAGCGGCGAGACGTTGAGCTTCGGAATCGCGGGCGGGCTCTCGCCCCAGGCCCGGAGCTTCTCGTAGGGGTAGAAGCCGTCGGAATGACCGTCGCCCCAGAAAAGCTGCACGGCATAGCCGCCCACGGGCGCGGTGTCCTTCAGCTGAAAGCTCTCGGTCGTGTAGGGCTTCTGCGGAGGCCGCGCCACGCGGCCGAAGAAGTCGCCCTCGCCGGCACAGCCGGCGCAGGGACACAGGCGCCGGAGCGTCTGGAGAGGAAGATAGTGCTCGACGCCGTCGGGCCACACGAGGGCGAGGTCCTCGCCCACGGCCGCGAGGAAGGTGGGAATCGGGTTCATCGGGCGCTCCTCAGCCTTTCTCCGCCGGCTTGGGCGGAGGGGAGGTCAGGGCTTTCCTCACGGCCTTGGAGAAGGCGGGCTTCTTGGTGCCCTTCACGGCCTCGTCGTACAGGATCGCGACCGCGCGGGGACCCTCGGCGAGCGCCTTCACGTAGGCGGCGCGGCCCGGCTTGCGCAGGAGCGTGTCGGCGATCTGCGCGCCGACGATCGACGCGGCTCTTCTCCAGAAGTCTCCGCGCATCGCCTCGGCGAGGAGCTCACCCTTTTCCTTCTCCGTCACCTTGGGTTCCAGGAGCCGCTCGGCGATGAAGTTCCAGCGGGCGAACGCGCGCGTGATGGGCTCCTCGAGAAACGGGGAAAGCGGAAAGAACTCCTCGGGTATGAGAAAGATCGTGGGCGCCCCGTCGGCGACGGAGACGGCCAGCAGCGCATCGAGGCCGGGCGCGGCCGGGCGGTAGGCCGGCCGGCTCTTCACGTAGGCTTCCACGAGGCCCCGGCTGGCGTCATACGTCGCGGCCCGGAGCGCCTTGAGCCCCAGCTCGCGCGTCGTGGGGTTGCCCGCGTCGGGGAGGAGGCGCGTGAGATGCGTGACGAGGAGCGTGTGGTCGCCGTCCCTCAGCGACTCGACCTCGTCGTAGCCCGAGAGCCCGAAGAACGGGACGAGCACGTAGGCCGCCGCGACCGGCGGCGCGTCGGGCAGGATCTGAGCGAGGCGAAGGGCCTCGAGCTCGGCTCCGAGCCTTCCTTCGCCGTCCAGGAAGTCGAGCACCTCGCGGTAGAGCGGCGCGCGCTCGGTGAGCGACGCGAGGACCGGGTCCGGCGTGCCCGCGACGGCCGACACGAGGCGCCCGAAGTAGTCGGAGCTGCCGGACTTCGCGAGGAGCCGCTCGGCCACGGCCGAATCGCGGAGGCGCGCGAGCGCGGCGGTGGCCTTGTCGCGCTCGGTCAGGAGCGTGAGGACGTCGCGCGCCACCGAGGTGTCGACGGTCATGGTGACGCTGTGCGGGGTCTTCGTCGCGACCTCGAAGGGAGGACCGGGCGGAAGGGGTGCGGCGGCCGCCGGCGCCGGGGCGGGCGTCTGGGCCTGGGCCGCGC
>CAZXSG010000128.1:0-8388 GCA_964643185.1 uncultured Holophagales bacterium | reverse complement strand
CGGCGAGGTCTCGATCCTCACCGGCAGCCCGCGGAGCGCCACGATCGTGGCGGCGACGCGCTGCGAGCTCCTCGAGCTGGATCGGGCTGCCCTGGACGACATCTCGGCCCGCCAGCCGCGCGTCCATCTCGTTCTGAAGGCTTTCTGCGGTACCCGCCTCAACAGCGCCGCGGAAGCGCTCGTCAGACGACAACGCCAAAAAACGATGCATTGACCCAACCCCCTCCGAGCCAGTCGCTGCTCGAGCCGGGGTGGAATACAAAAGGCCGGCGTCTCGCGACGCCGGCCTTCGTGTTTCGGATCGGACCGAGTCGTTACTTCTTGGTCGCGGGCGCGGCCGTTGCGGGGGCCGGAGCGGCCGCGGCGGGGGCCGGAGGCGGCTCGATCGAGAGGAGCTCGACCTCGAAGTCGAGGGTCGCGTTGCCGGGAATGCCGGGGCGTCCGCCCTCGCCGTAGGCGATGGCCGCGGGGCACACGAGACGGGCCTTACCGCCCACCTTGATGAGCTGCACGCCTTCGGTCCAGCAGGGGATGACACCGTTGAGCGGGAACTTCGCGGGCTCGTTGCGCTTGTACGAGCTATCGAACTCGGTGCCGTCGACGAGCTTGCCGCGGTAGTGGACCTTCACGGTGTCGGTGGCCTTGGGCATCTCACCCTTGCCCTCGGCGATCGACTGGAACACGAGGCCCGAGGCCTTCTTCTGGGCGCCCGGCTCGGCAGCAATCTTGGCGGCGTAGGCATCGCCCTTGGCCTTCTCGGCCTCGGAGCCGATCTTGCGGCGCTCGGTGACGAGGTCGTTGATCTTGGGCTGGTACGTTTCGAACGGGACCCGCGCGGGGCGGTGGAGGGCCTCATCCTTGAACCCGGCCAGCATGGCGTCCACCTCGGCCTCGGTGAGGTTCAGGACCGAGACGTTCTTCGCCATCGCCATGCCGAGCGTGTAGATCGTCTTCTCGTTCTCGGACTCGAGCTTGGGGCCAGCGGCCGGCGCGGGAAGCGTGCCCTTGGGGGCTGCCGCCTTCTTGGGCGCTTCAGCCTTTGGGGCGGCCTTGGCGGTTTCCGGGGCCTGGGCGTAGACGGAGCCCGCGAGCACGAGGCTCAGCGCTCCGGGGATGAGAAATACACCTTTCATCACGTCTCCTGGGGGCTGGCGTTCCGATGGCCGGTGAACCGGCCAGGACGCTCGGCCCGGCCCGGGAGGCTAGCACGAGCGGCCGGGTCAAGTGGTATCGTCCTGTTATCGAGTTCCTTTGAAGGAGTCGCGACCATGCGCCCTTACTGCCTTCGGATTGCCGGGATCGTCCTCGTCCTCACCAGCTTCGCGGCCGCACGGCCCACCGGGGCGCAGACCCCCGTCTACGCTCAGGTGAACACGCCCCAAGCCGACAATGATATCTTCGGGATGATCCGACGGGGAGACACGGTCTACGCTGTGGGAAGGTTCACGAGCGTCCACTACTCGGCTCCGAACACCATGAGCTTCGACAAGACCACGGCGAAGTTCGACCGTACATTTCAGCCGCCCGACCCTTGCTCGCGTCTCGAGCCTGACGGGTCAGGTGGCGTCTACTGTGCATACGGGTCGGTCACTCGCCTGCAGTCGTCTGGGGTTCCGGATCCGAATTTCGTGAGCCCGACGCTTATCAACGCCATCGTAGAGAATCTCTCGCTCTGCGGTGGACGGCTCTATATCGCCGGGGGCTTTAGTTCCATCAACGGGCAACCAAGGAACAGGGTAGCCGTACTGGATGCCGCGACGGGCGAATTGACACCGACGGACCTTGCGGTTTTCGGGATATTTGGGACCCCGAGGTTCTCCTGCTCGAACGGAGTGCTGTACCTAAGCGGTGATTTTACCGGTTTGTCTGGTGTCACTCGTTACGGCCTCGCCGCGATCGACGCCGCGACAGGTTCGGTACTTCCATGGGATCCCGCGGTCAGCCCCTCACAAAGCACGCACGCGTGGGCAGCAGGCGACCAAGTCTACCTGGCCGGCACCTTCACCTCGGTTGGGGGGCAGCCGCGCAGCGGCCTCGCCAGCGTCGACCCCGTGACGGCGGCCGTGACTTCGTTCTCCGCTTCCTACGCTTCCGACGGCGGCTTTCAACCGGTTGTTTCTTCTATTGTCCGGACGCCCAGTCGCGTTTGGATCGGGGGCCACTTTCAAACGGTGAATGGCTCCGTGAGACGTGGCCTTGCGGCGCTCGACCCCACAACTGGGGCGCTGGCTGCACCGGACGCGGGTCTGGCAGACGAATACGGGCACTTCGGCAACCAACTGGTGTACGCACTGGCAGCGGACGGCGAAACGGTTTACGTCTTGGGGCAATTCTCCTTTGTCGGCGGTGCGCGTCGGGAGCAGCTCGCCGCGATCAATCAGGACGCTGTCGTCACGGCGTGGGATCCAGGATTCGCATCTTATCCTAGCGGTACCAGGTTTGCTCTTTCAGGACAAAGGCTTGTGTTCTCCACAAGTAACACTGGGGTCCGGGTGAACAAGACCCCGAGGCTCGGTGCGTTTGCTTTCGATATCATCAGCGGTGAGATCCTTCCGTGGAATCCCAATCTGGCCGAACCGGCCGACCCCGACGAAGCCGCCGGATATTCGATTGTCGACGCTGGCTCCAGGCTTTGGATTGGAGGCCGGTTCACCGAGGCTGGCTCCCCTGCGCGGGCCAAGAAAGACCTCGTTGCAGTCGACCCCGTGTTCGGCCAGCCCATCCTGGCTGGGAACGAAGGAGCTGCGATCTTAACGTCAGGGTTCCGGGGCGTCATTGATCTCGCCTACGATCCACCTCGGTCGAGGGTCTGGGGAATCGCAAGCTTCTTCTTCGGGGTTGACGCTGTAACAGGAATTCGGGCGGTCAGCAATGTACCGCCGATCAATTCGCAAGGCTTGGAGCAGATGGCCATTGAGGGACCCTCGCTCTATTTTGGGGTGCGCCCGTCTTTTCAAAAGGCGAACCTGAGTACCGCCTCGGTAGTCCCGTGGCCCGCACCGCAGCTGAGCCAAGGCTTCGTCACGGGAATGGAAGTGGCGACCGATGTCTACTTGACGGGCCCGTTCGGCTCATTGGGCTCAGTAACGCGAACCGGCCTCGCTGCCATCGACGCAACAACGGGGGCCGTCAAGCCCTGGGCACCAGTTCTTGGTGGCGACGGCTTCCACATTGCCAGTGCACAAAAGATATCTTTGAATAGCGGACGCGCCGTCGTCTGCGGGCCGTTCTACTCGGTCAATGGATCCGCCCGGACCGGCATCGCTTCCATCGGTCTGGCCTCCGGCACCGCCGACTCCTGGTCTCCCGTGGTCGATACGACGCCCGTCTGCACGGCGATACTCGCCAGCTCCGACCGAGTCGTTGTGGCTGGCTCGTCGGTCAGAACCTCGCCTTTGAGCTTTACGAGGAGCTACCAGCTCGCGGTCGTCCCGTCGCCCTTGGCCGCTGCCGGGAACGCGGACCTGTCAATCGGCCTTTCAGCGGCGCCAGACCCCGCGACCGTCGCCGGCTTGCTGACCTACACCGTCGTCGTGAACAACCTCGGTCCCGATGCGAGCTCACAGGCCTCCGCCGCGGTCACATTCGGGCCCAGCCTCCTGATCCAGTCGTTCTCGTCGGCTCAAGGCAGCTGCACCTCCTCTGTGTCCTCCGTCTCCTGTGCCCTGGGCGGCCTCGGTTCCGGCGGGCAGGCAACCATGACGATCGTCGTGCGGACGCTGCAGGCCGGCACTGCGAGCGCGTCGGCCACAGTTTCGGGTCTCGAAACCGATCCCAACAGCTCGAACAACCAGGCGTCTACGGTGACGACCGTGTCGGGAACCGGCGCCGAAACGAACCTCTCGCTGTCGATGACGGCGACGACCGGGCCCGTGATCCTCGGAAACCCGGTGACCTATTCTCTGACGCTCGCGAACAGTGGCCCGGGCGCGGCGACGAACATCGTGCTCACGAATCAGTTCCCGTCGAACGTGAACCTGACCAGCATCACGATTCCCCAGGGATCGTGTTCCGGAACGACCCTGATCACCTGCACGATCCCCACCCTCGCCGCGGGTGCCCAGATCGTCATTCAGCTCGTCGGAACGTCCACGGCGGTGGGCAATGCCCTCAATCAGGCGAACGTGTATTTCGACGGCTCCGACCCCGCTCCCTCGAACAACACGGCCTTCGCCTCGACGGCCGTTCTCCTGCCAGGAGCCAATCTCGCCGTCGCGATGACGGCGGCCCCTTTCGCCGTGTTTCAGGGGCAGACGGTCACCTTCTCGATCGCCGTCGCGAACGCGGGTCCGAGCGTCGCCAACAACGCCGTGCTCACGAATCCGGTCCCCAGCGGTACCGTGGCCATCAGCGCCGTTTCGTCGACCGGAAGCTGCACTCTCGGCGCGACCATCACGTGCACGCTCGGGGCCCTCGGCAGCGGTGCCTCGGCCTCGGTGACGATCGTCCTCCGCGCCAACCAGCAGGGAACCCTGAACAACACGGCCTCCGTCACCTCGGGTACGACGGACCCCGACACCTCGGACAACACCGCGGGGGCGTCCGTGTCGGTCGGCCCGCCGGCCGCCGCGATCGCAGACCTCGGCATCACCCTCACGGCAACCCCCGACCCCGCGGGGACGAGCCTCCCCATCGCCTACACGGCCGTGGCGACCAATTCGGGACCCGACACCGCCGTCGCGACGAGTGTCTCCCTGACGCTCCCGGCGGGCGCCACCCTCCTCAGCGCCACGACCACAGACGGCTCCTGTGCGGGCTCTGGTCCCGTCGTCTGCAGCATTCCGGCCTTCGCGAACGGCGCCACGGCCACGATCACCGTCAACCTCACAGTGCCCGCCGCGGGCTCGGCCGCCGTCACGGCATCCATCAGCTCGTCCGCCGGAGATCCCGTGCCTGCCAACGACTCGGCGACCGCCACGGTCGCCGTGGTCGACTCCGCGGATCTCGCGCTCACCCTCGTCGACGCGGTTGATCCGGTCAGCGTGGGCTCCGTTCTCGGCTACACGCTGACGGTGACGAACAACGGCACGCTCGAGGCGACCGGCGTCACCCTCACAGACCTTCTTCCGGCCGAGGTGACGCTGCTCACGGCGACGCCGTCCCAGGGCTCCTGCTCGGGAACGGGCACTGTCACGTGCGCTCTCGGCACCATCGCGGTGGGCGGCTCGGCGACGGTCGTCCTCGCCGTCACCGTGACGGCCGCGGGCTCCATCGTGAATACGGCGACGGTCTCCGGCGCCGAGTTCGACGCCCTGCTCGCGAACAACACCGCGGTCGCCCGCACCCGGGCGGGCAGCTTCCCGCAGCTCCGCCTGACCAAGAGCCATACGGGCAATTTCGTGCCCGGACAGAACGGCACGTTCACCCTCACCCTCACGAACGCCGGCGCGGGCTCCACGGGTCTTCCCGGAACACCCATTCGCGTCGGCAGCGTCGCGAACGCGCGCTTCGGAAACGACTGGACGCTCGACGGGCTGAACATGGTGAAGACGCGCGACAAGCTCCTCTCGGCGAGCAACTTCGGCGCGGGCGGCACCGTTCCCCGCGCCATCGAGATCACGAGCACGTTCGCAGCCAAGGGCTCCATGACCCACGCGGCGCTCAACGCGTTCGACACGTTCTTCGTGGGCTACTTCTTCGACACGGCCCCCGACGCGTTCACCGCGGCGGAGCTCCAGGCCCTCAAGGCCTGGGTGAACGACGGCGGCAACCTCGTCACCACCTGCGACAGCTCGAACTACGACAACGTCTGCGCGGCGTTCGGATACCCGGTGCTGGCGACCCTGGATACCGCCAACCCCATGACGCCGACGCCTCTCGGGGTTCCGCATCCCGCATTCAGCGGACCCTTCGGCGGCGTTTCCTCGTTCGTGGGCAACCTGACGATCGGCTACTTCTTCAGCTCGCTCGGCGCCGACGTGCTCGCACGGGATCCGGCCGGCGTCCCGGTGGTGCTCGAGAAGACGTTCGGCCAGGGCAAGGTGATCTTCCTCTCGGACGTCGACTTCATCTCCACGGCGGCAACCGCGGGCTCCGCGATCTCGAGCGCGAACGACCGGCTCCTCGCGAACCTCTTCGCTCACGCGGGACGCGCCGCCACCATCCACGTCGGCGACTTCCTCCCCACCGGACTCTCCTTCGTCTCCGCGTCGGGCACCGGCTGGACCTGCATTGGACCGGGCTGCCTCTACACGGGCACCCTCGCGCCCGGCGCCTCCACGTCTCTCACGCTCACCGCCTTCGTGGCCCCGGGTGCCACGGGCCCGCTCACGAACCGGGCGGTCCTCACCTCCTCGCCCGACACGAACGCTGGGGACAACGTGGCGATCGACACCGTCTCCCTCGCGAGCGGCGCCGCGGTGCCGAGCGTGAACCTCGTCGTGCCGCCCTCGGGCCCCGTGGCCGGAGGAACGCCCGTCACGATCTACGGCTCGAACTTCGAGTCCGGCGCCACCGTGAGGTTCGCGGCCGGCGCGGCCACAGGCGTCACCGTCGTGAATGCCGCGACGATCACGGCAACCACCCCCGCCGGGCCTCCGGGCCCCGTGGACGTGAGCGTCACGAACACGAGCAGCACCTCGTTCGCGCGTCCCGCCGCCTTCCTCTACCTCGCGCCCGAGACGGCCACCCAGTTCTACACGGTCGTGCCGTGCCGCATCGTGGACACGCGGGGCCCGGCCGGTCCGTTCGGAGCGCCAGCCCTCGCGGCCAACCAGACCCGCACGTTCGCTCTCTCGGGGAGCTGCGGCATCCCGGCCGATGCGGTCGCTCTCTCGCTCAACATCACGGCGCTCTCGGCGTCCACCGCGGGCGAGTTCGTTCTCGCGCCCTCGGGCATCTCGACGCCGGGCACGTCCGCCGCGTCGTTCCGCGCCGCTCAGACGCGAGCCAACAACACGTTGATCCCGGTGAACGGGCTTCCGGTGGGCTCCCTCTCCGTGACGGCGAAGATGCCCTCGGGGAGCGTCGACCTCATCATCGACGTCAACGGCTACTTCCGGTAGATCGCTGGTGCGGGGGAGGCAGGCCTCCCCCGCTACACTCCTCGACGTGATCGTTCAGCCTCCGGGCTCCCCGCGAGCGGCTGATCCGCACGGTTCGATGAGAGGTATGCGATGCGTGGTTCCTTTGCACTCCTTCTGGCCGCCGGCCTCCTGGCCTTTCCTCTGATGGCCGCTTCGAAGAAGAAAGCCCCGGCACGGACCGGGAAGCTCGGAGCGGGGGCGGTCGCGGCGACACCCGCTGCGAACGTGAGCGCGGCGTCCAAGGCTGGCGACCTCCTCCCGTTCCAGGCCGCGCGGAAGACCCTCCCGAACGGTCTCGAGGTCCTCGTGGTGCCCACGGGCCTCCCGAACATCGTCTCCATCCAGATTCCCGTGCAGACGGGCTCGCGGAACGAAGTCGAGGCCGGGAAGACCGGCTTCGCCCACTTCTTCGAGCACATGATGTACCGGGGCACGAAGACGATGACCCCGGCCCAGTATCAGGAAATCCTCACCAAGGCCGGCGCGCGCGACAACGCCTACACCACCGACGACTACACGAACTACCACCTCACGTTCGCCAAGGAAGACCTCGAGACCATGCTGCGGCTCGAGGCCGACCGCTTCCAGAACCTCTCGTACGAGGAGTCCGCGTTCAAGACGGAGTCCCGCGCGGTTCTCGGTGAGTACAACAAGAACGCCTCCGAGCCGATCAACAAGCTCGACGAGGTCATCCGCGACACGGCCTATTCGACGCACACGTACAAGCACACGACGATGGGTTTCCTCAAGGACGTCGAGGACATGCCCAACCAGTTCGCGTACTCCAAGGTGTTCTTCGATCGCTGGTACCGGCCCGAATACACCACCGTCATCGTCGCGGGCGACGTCGTGCCCGCCGAGGTCATGAAGCTCGTCGAGAAGTACTGGGGCGGCTGGAAGCGCGGCAGCTACAAGGTCGCGATCCCCGAGGAGCCGGCGCCCAAGGGCGCGAAGGCCGTCCACGTTCCGTGGGACGCGCCCACGCTGCCCTGGGTGACCGTTTCCTTCCCTGGCCCGGCGTTCTCCGAGACCGACAAGACCTGCGCCGCGGCGGACCTCCTCGTCGACCTCTGGTTCGGCGAGACCTCGGACCTCTACAAGAAGCTCGTCGAGAGCGAGCAGAAGATCGACAGGCTCCTCGCGTTCGCGCCCCGCAACGCCGACCCGGACCTCGTCCAGCTCTTCGCGCGGCTCAAGAAGCCCGAGGACGCGCTCTACGTGCGCGACCAGATCCTGAAGACGGTCGCCCGCGCCAAGGCCGAGCTGCTCCCGGAGGAGCGCGTCGCCGCCGCCAAGCAGAACGCCCGCTACGGCCTGCTCCGCAGGCTCGACACCACCGAGAAGATCGCGGGCCTCCTCGCCC
>CAZXSG010000127.1:0-8413 GCA_964643185.1 uncultured Holophagales bacterium | reverse complement strand
GTGACCACCGCGTCGTCCCCCCCGATCCCCAGCGATCGCGCCACGGCGAGGGCGGGCCGCGGGTGGTCCCCCGTGATCATCACCGGGCGGATCCCGGCGGCCCGGCACGTCCGCACCGCCCCCTCCGCCTCGGGCCGCCGCCGGCCGATCCTCCCCCCCGACCCGCGGAAGGCCAGGCCCTCGTGGACTGCGGGGCCCAGCAGGGCCCCAGCGCCAAGGGGATCGTGATCTCCCATCAGGGCTCGGTGTTCCCGTGGCTCACGGTGCAGCAGAACCTGATGTTCGGCCTCGACCAGGGCAGCCACCGGGAGAAGGCGGAGCAGGCCGACCACTACACGGATCTCGTGGGACTGAAGGGTTTCGAGAAGAGCTACCCGCACGAGCTGTCCGGCGGAATGCTGAAGCGGGTCGAGATCGCGAGGGCGCTGGTGGTGAAGCCCGAGATCCTCTACATGGACGAGCCGTTCTCGGCGCTCGACGCTCTGATGAACCTGAGGCTCCGGATCGAGCTGCTCCGCATCCTGGAGAAGGAGCGCCATACCGTCGTGCTGATCACCCACGACGTCGAGGAAGCGATCCACTTGTCGGACCGGATCCTGGTGCTCAGCCCGCGACCGACGACCATCCAGGCCACGTTCGAGGTGCCCTTCCCCCACCCACGGAAACTCACGAGCCCCGAGATCCAGACGCTCAAGAGCTCGATCTTGAGCGAGCTGGGCATGTGACGCTCCGCCGGTGGGTCGCGGGCGGCGCGGTGGTCGCCCTCGGGACGATCGTCGTGGCCGTCGCGACCGTCAGCCGTCAGCGCTCCGGACGTTTCTACCCGGAGGCGCGGGCGGTGGTCGACAAGCACTGCGTCGCGTGCCACTCGATTCACACGACGGTTCCGGCCTTCCCGGTTGCCGCGGGCGGGGTCAAGCTCGACACGGCCGAGGAGATGCGGCGGAGCGCCGAGCGCATCCGGGTGCGCACCATCGTGGAGCAGAACATGCCGCTCCTCAACAAGACCGGGATGACCGCCGGCGAGCGCGCCCTCCTGGCCCGTTGGATCGAGGCCGGCGCCACTGTGTCGACTGTGTCGACCGAGTCGACCGTGTCGACCGTGCCCCCGTCCCAACGTCCGAACACGGGTTCCAGCGCCTCGCCGTAGACAACAAAAACGAAGGTCGGGGCTGGATGATTCGGGTGGCGAGATTCGCGGCGACCGCGTTTCTTGCTGTTCAGGCCGACCAGGCGATCGCGGGCGGACGCACCGACGCGCAGACCGGCATCCCGTCCGCGGCCGTGAGGTCGAGCCGTGCGAGGAGACGGCCGGACCGGAGAGCCTTCGAAAGGGTCGCGGGTGGGACGGCGTCGAGACGCAGCTTCGCGCGGCGGAACATCGCTTCGGGCCGGCCCTCGAGCCGGCCAGTCCAGGTGAGGTAGAGGAATCGTTCGGAGGGCGGACCGTTCACGGCCGCGCCCTTGAACGCCGGCACCCCATCCTTCTCGCGGACCTCGATCGTCGTCTCCCACACGGCCTCGCGCACATCCGCGGGGAAGCCCCCGTCCGGGTCGCATCCCACGCGCTGGGCCAGCCCAACGCGGACCTCGGTGTACGGGCCGCAGTGCCTGCCCGGCAACCGGCTCCCGACGATGCGCACGAGCAGCGAACGCGGAGAGGGGGTGAGCTCGGCGACGGACACCTTCTCCCTCGGCTGCGGAAACAGATCCTTTCGCGCGCGACGGTCGCGGGCGGCTGCGGATTTCAGCTCGAGCACCGACTCGCGCAGCATCCGCCGCTGTGCCTCCGTGAGCCCCTCCCATCTGGCGCGAGCCTCGGGGAACGAGTCGACGAGGTCCTGGAGCTCCTTCGGGATCTCTGTGGACGCGCGCGCCAGGATGAGGGTCGCGCGCTCGCCGAGCGCCTTCGCAACGGCCTCGAGCCGGTCTCGCCGTAGCTCGACGAACCATCGCTCCTCGTCCCATCGCTTGAGCGACACCCGGCCGAGCGCGACGCCGTCGAGATTTGCCTCGACGGTCGTCGTCGAGGTGAGAGCCCAGGCCGCAACGGCCGATTCCGGGACGACGACGAACGCAAGCGCCTCGGGATGCTTGCGTTCGAGAACGACCTCGAGGGTCACGATTTCATTCGAGATCATCTGGCTGGGGCCGCGGGGCCGCGGAGCCTCGCAGCAGGGTTTGTGTCACGTGGAATACATCATGGCGGGGCCGACGGGGCTCGAACCCGCGACCTCAGGCGTGACAGGCCTGCGCTCTAACCAACTGAGCTACGACCCCGCAACAAAGATTCGTCTACGTGTGCTTCGCGAGCGCCTTGAATGGTGGGAGGTACAGGACTCGAACCCGTGACATCCTGCGTGTAAAGCAGGCGCTCTAACCGGCTGAGCTAACCTCCCGCCCGGGTTCCCCTGGAACCGGCGGAAGCGAAGTTTTCCCAAAGAGCCAATCGCCCATCCGGCGAGGACGGGGAAGATACGTGACACCCCCCGCCCCGTCAAGACCTTCGGCAGGCTCAATCCCTGGGTGGGGCGACCGCGAACTCCACGCTGCCGATGAGGCGCTCCACGGGGTCCAGCACGTCGACCTTCCACTTGCCGGGCAGGTCCTTCACGCGCTTGAGCGACCACGTGCGGTAGGCGCTCGTCCGGATGGGGAGCTTCACCCGGCGCACTTCCCTGCCCTCGAAGCTCCACACGTGCGTCACGAAGGCCTCCCCCGTCGCACCCTCCACGCGGCTGAACACCGCGACGTTCTCGACGTCGGCCCCGAACGTCTTGTCCATGCCCCGGCATTCGGCCTTCACGATCTCGCGACAGGCGTTGATCTCGGTGACCCGGAGAGGGCTCTCCTCGGCCGCGGCAATCAAGGTGATCCCGCTCGCCAGAAGAACCGTACACAAAGCGACGAAACGGGTCGACATCGGGCGGCATCATAGCCAACGAGCCACGCGGAATAGAGACGGAAGCGGGACGCATTCCCGAGCGCCGTCTGCCTGCCGCGGCTGCGGGCTCGAGGAGGACTCTCGCGATGGAACGCTACAACCTGGTGGTCATCGGCGCCGGATCGGGCGGGCTCGTCGTCGCGGCGGGCGGAACGGGCCTCGGCGCCCGCGTGGCCCTCGCCGAGAAGCACCCCATCGAGTACACGCTCGATGGCAAGCCCGTGAAAGCCATGGGCGGGGACTGCCTGAATTTCGGCTGCGTGCCGTCCAAGGCGCTCATCCGCGCCGGCAAGGCCGCGCAGCACGCCCGCGAAGCTTCCCGTTTCGCCATCCGCGGAATCCCGGATCCCGGCCCGCAGGACATCGCCAAGGTCATGGACTACGTGCGAAGCGCGCAGGCCCACATCTCGCCTCACGACTCCATCGAGCGCTTCTCGGGCCTCGGTGTCGACGTCATGGTGGGCGCGGGACGCCTCAAGAGCGCCCACGAGGTCGAGATCGGCGACAAGACCGTCTGGGGCCGCAACATCGTCATCGCGACGGGCTCCCGCGCCATGATCTATCCCATTCCCGGCCTCGAGGAGGCGGGCTACCTCACCAACGAAACGATCTTCCAGATCCGGGAGCTCCCCGCGTCCCTCCTCATCATGGGCGGCGGCCCCATCGGCACCGAGATCGGCCAGAGCTTTTCCCGCCTCGGCTCCAAGGTCACGATCGTCTCGTCGACCCCGCACATCTGCCCCAAGGAGGACGCCGACATCGTCGCCGTCCTCGTGAAAAAGCTGCGCCACGAGGGCGTCACGGTGATCGACGAGGCCAAGGCCACGAAAGTCGAGAAGAAGGACGGCAGGAAGGTCGTCACCATCAAAGGAAGGAGCGGGGCCGAGAGCACGATCACCGTGGACGAGATCCTGGTCGCCACGGGACGGCGCCCGAACATCGAGGGCCTCAACCTCGAGGGCGTGGGCGTGAAGCACTCGGCCAAGGGCATCGAGACGGACGCCAAGTGCCGCACGAACATCCCCTCGATCTGGGCGATCGGCGACGTCGCGGGCTCGTATCTCTTCACGCACTGGGCGGGCTATCAGGCGGGCGTCGTGCTCACGAACACGCTCACGCCGCTGGCGCTGGCGTCCTGCGACTACGACAACATCCCCTGGATCACCTACACCGAGCCCGAGATCGCGCACGTCGGCCTCAGCGAGAACGTGGCGAAGGAAAAGGGCATCGAGTACCGGAAGTTCGCAGCCGATTTCGCGCACAACGACCGGGCCGTTTGCGACGGCGAGTTCGAGGACTACTTCGCGAAGGTCCTCGTGGACAAAAAGGGGCTCATCCTGGGCGCCACCATCGTGCATCCGCACGCGGGCGATGTCCTCGCCGAGCTGGTGCTCGCGAAGAAGTGGGGACTCCCCCTCTCGAAGATCGCGAGCACCATCCACGCCTACCCCTCGCTCTCGGAGATCACGGCGGCCCTGGGCCGCGAATACCGCAAGACCGGGCTCACCCCGGGCCGCAAGAACCTCCTCACGAAGATCGCCGGCTGGATGCGCTGAGCGAGAAAGAACAGATGAGCACCGCCATGCCCGAAGCTGCCGCCACCACCGCTCCGGCCGAGAAGAAAAAGCTCCCCATCGTTCCCATCCTGGTGGGCATCGCCGTCATCGCGGGCATCGTGCTTCTCGCGAGGGTCCTGCCCATCACCGACTGGCTGAAGGCCTTCCAGGCCTACGTCCAAGGTCTCGGCTTCGCGGGCTACGTGCTCTACGCCGTCGTCTACGCGATCTGCTGCGTGCTCTTCGTGCCCGCCTCCGTGCTCACGCTCGGCGCGGGCGCCATCTACGGCCTCTGGGTGGGCACGGCCGTCGTCGTCTGCGGGGCCACGCTCGGCGCGACGCTCTCGTTCCTCCTCGCCCGCACGGTGCTGAGGAAGAAGGTCGAAGGCATGACCTCGGGCAACGCGAAGTTCCGGGCGCTCGACAAGGCGATCGGCAAGGAAGGCGCGAAGATCGTCTTCCTCGTGCGGCTCGCCCCCGTCTTCCCGTTCACGTACATCAACTACGCGTTCGGGCTCACCGGCGTGAAGACGCTGCCGTACATCGTCGCGTCGCTCGTCGGGATGCTCCCGGGCACGCTCGCGTACGTGTACATCGGCTCAGCGGCCGCGAACGTGGGCGCCGCGGACATGACGAAGAAGATCGTCCTCGGCGTCGGCATCCTCATCGCGATCGGCGTGACGATCTTCGTGGCGCGCATCGCGTCGAAGGCCATCAAGAACGCGGGTGTGGACGAGGTTCCGGAGGCTCCAAAACCGGAGAGGTGAGAGGCAGCCGCAACCGCACGCTCACGAACGCGAGGGACCCGTCGGGTCCGTGGTGGCGCTCGATCACAGCGCCGGGCGAGAGCCTCTCGAGCTCGGGCACGAGCCTCTCGTCCGTGGGCTTCAGCACGTAGACGAGCTCCGGAGCACCCGCGAGATCGTCCAGGAAGGACTTTCCTGGCGGCAGGTGAAGAGCCGGCGAGAACCGCCGGAAACCGGCGGGCAACCGGGAACCGCCCGTCGCCAGCAGGATCTCCCCTTCCTTCGTGAGCGACCGGTCCACGAGGAGCACGGCGCCCCGGGTCGCGAGCGCGATGAACCGCGCGACGGACACGAACCGGGTGTCGAAGGCGCTCGCGACGAGCGGTCCGCGCGTCTGCTCGCCGAAATAGGTGACCGCGTTCTCGAGAGAGGCGACGAGCGCTCCCCCCGCGAAAACGCTCAGAGCGACGGGCCGGAATCGCGTGGCCGCACGCAGCGCGCCCTCGAGCCCGAACGCGACCGCCAGAAACACGGCGGGCAGCGCGCCGAACGTGCGGTAGGCCTGCGGCGCCTCGAACGTGAGCACTCCGGGCAGGAGCATCAGAACGAGCCAGACGAGGACCGCGCGCGAGGCGAACGACCTGAAGCCGGCTGCGAGGGCCCCGAGCCCGAGCGTGAAGAGCGCCGCCTCGTACGAGGTCAGGAGCGGCCGGTCCGGGACGTTGTGTCGGGGGTTCACGTCGCCCCGGAAGTGATACATCGCAACGGTCGCGAGGAGGTTGTTCGCATACGCCGTCGCGAGCGCCTCCCGAGGAACGTGGCGGTGCAGCGACGTCGTCGACGGGCGCTCGAAGAAGGCGCGCGGGTGCTTCACGGCGAACACGGCGAGCGGCACAAGGACGAGGGCCGCCGTGAGGGCCACCGCGAGAACGGGCCTCCTTCCCGGACGCTTTCCCGGATGGAGGGCGAACGCCGCGGCGAGGACACCGGTGAACGCGACGAACGCGTAATAGCACTGCGCAAAGAGACCGATCGCCGCTCCGAGCTGCCATCCGTCGCGCAGCCGCCCGCTTCTCAGGAACCGAAGCAGGAGCAGCATCGAGAGGAGCGTCAGAAACGGCATCAGCGCGCCCATGAACCCGAGCCGTGTGAAGCCGAGGGGAACCCGCGAGGTCGCAAAGAGGAGCGTGGCGACGAACGCGGCCGCGGGACTCGTGAACCTTCGGGCGAGGAGGTGAAAGAGGGGAACGGCGAGCACTCCGAACGTCGCGCCGAAGAAGCGCGCCGACGTGACCGTCTCGCCGAAGGCCAGCACGAACGCCGACAAGAGGTAGAACGCTGCGGCGGGCATCTGCGTGGGACCGCCGATGAACACGGGAAAGCTCCCGTTGAGGATCTCGCGGGCGGCCAGCACGTTTTGGGTCTCGTCGAAGAACGCGAGCGGCGGGAGATCGGAGAGCCTCACGAACCGCAGGACGGCCGCGAGGACGGTGAGGCCGGCGACGAGGGCGAGCTCACCCCTGCCGAGCGACGATTCTCCGGGCTCCGCACCGGCTTCTTCATCGCGGCGCAGGAGCGTGGCGGCGGCGAACGCCGAGACGAGCGCCACGACGAAGGCGGGCAAACCGCGCTGCAGTTCGTAAGAGCGCCATCCGGTCCGGGCGACGTGAGAGGCGGCGAGCGACAGGGCCGTCAGGAAGAGAGCGAGAACGATCCCGCGGCGAATCACTCGGACTCGAGGGCCTTCACCGAACCCCGGGACTCATCCCCACCGAGCGATCCGCCGAGCGCCCAGATCGAGCCGTTCGCATCGGTGACCATCGGTTTCGTGGCGCCCTTCGGGAAGCCGATGCCCATGGGCCGGTCGAAGCGACTGCCCTGGAACTCGGGTTTGCCGTAGACCTTCACGAGCGTTCCTTCGGGCGTGTACACCCGCACCTCGGATCGCAGAGGAACGGTCATCCAGAGAAGCCCCTTCGCATCGAACGTGAGGTGGGGCTCTCCGAGCGCCTCGCTCTTCCAGCCAGGTACGGGAAACGCGCGCACGAAGGTCCCCGCCGTGGTGTACACGTTGACGCGCGAGTTGCCGTTGTCGGCAACGTAGAGCTCCTCGTCGCCCTTCGAAAGCGCGAGCCCCTGTGGCTCGAAGAGCTCGCCAGGTCCGCTCCCCCGCTTTCCGAACTCTCCGGCGGGATCGCCCGATGGAGAGAACACGAAGATCCGGTGGTTTCCGGTGTCGGCCAGGAACACCCGGCCATCCCCGGCGACGGCGAGGCCCCGCGGACCGAAGAACGACCCCGTCATCTCGCGGAGGAACGCGCCGGACTCGTCGAGAACCTGGACCCTTCCGTTCCACGTGTCGGCCACGTAGATCCCTTCGGGACCCACGGCCACCGCGCATGGTTGATCGAACTCGAGCGGCTCCCGGCCCCGTTGACCCACAGCGAGAAGCACGGCGCCGTGCTCGTCGAGCTTCTGGATCCGGTGATTCCCGAAATCCGCGATCCAGATGGAGCCGTCCGGCGAGACGGCGAGCCCCCGCGGCTGGTTGAAGACCCCGGGCGGGTTCTGCGTGGTCGGGGCCTTGTCGTCCCCGCCGCTCGGCGGCGCCTCGACCTGCTCGATCGTGGTCACCGGAATCGTGGGGAAGCGCGCGTTCACCGCGTAGAGCGTGACGCCGGGGTTCCGGTAGATGGGGGTGAGAAGACCGGTCCAGGCATCGAACCGCTTCACGTGCCCGTGGCCGTACTTCTGTTTCTCGAGGTCCCCGGCCACGACGATCGAAACCCGATATCGGTCGAGAATCGCGCGTGCCAGCTCCTCTTTTTGCGTTCCATAGAGCATCGCGACGTCGGCTTTCCGGCCCTCGAGGGCTTCCGGGTCGGCGCCCCGCTGCTTCACGTGGTG
Source organism: uncultured Holophagales bacterium (assembly GCA_964643185.1). Classification (GTDB taxonomy): domain Bacteria; phylum Acidobacteriota; class Thermoanaerobaculia; order UBA5066; family UBA5066; genus JAEUQS01. Next base: position 260 of record CAZXSG010000127.1, on the reverse strand, counting down.
CTCCCAGCCGGCGACGATGGGGAGCCCCGTGTTCATGCTGAATCGCGAGAACGCGGCATAGGACTCGCCCCAGGCCTCCACGAGAACGGGGATTCCCCGGATCTCGTGGTTGAGCCAGTCGAACGCGGCTTTTTCGCGCGGGTTCGTCGTGCGGAGGTAAGCCGTGCCGTCCAGCGTGAACCGGGGCGAGTCCTCGGGAATGTGGCGACCCTCCCGGAGCCAACCGGTGACCCCGAAGGCGGCCGTGCCGAGGGCCACCC
>CAZXSG010000126.1:6368-8437 GCA_964643185.1 uncultured Holophagales bacterium | reverse complement strand
GGGCGGTGACCTCCGCTCCGGCGCCGGGCTCGAGCCCGGATGGGCGGAGCGCTCGGGCGACGGTCCTGTACGACGTACGCCGGCGGTGCCGTCGCCGCCTGGCTCGTGGCGACGACGCCGGCGCTCCTTCGCCGCGGAGCCTGGGGCGAGATCGATCACAACGCGGTCGAGGTCGCCGGCGCGCTCGCGCTCCTCTCGCTCGCCGTGGCGCTCACGGCGTGGAAGGCGGGCGCGGCGACGACCGTGAGCGCGGCGTCCTTCGGCGCCGCGATCATCGTCCGAGGCGAGCTCGTCGCCGCTCTCGCCTTCGCATCCGCAACGCTCTTCGGCATGGGGCTCTTCGGTGGCCTCACGCTCGCAGCGGTCGTTGTGGCGGGCGCCGTTTCCGTTGCCACCGTCGTCGAAGGGCGTTCCCGGGCCGGGGCGTTTGCTTTCGCGCTCCTCCTGGCCGCTGCCGCTCTGCCGCTCTTCTACCGGCTGCGGCCTCCCCTCGCCGAAGGGGACCCGTGGCGCATCGGACCCGTGTACGTGCTGGTCCTCGCTCTGTTCGCGGCGGGGCTCGGCGCTCTCGCGACCGCCAACGCCCTTCGCATCAGAGAGCGCGGGCGGGACCTCCTTTTCGGTGGTCTCGCACTCGCGGGCGGAGCCTCGCTCCTCGTCTTCTCGTCTCCCGCCAATCGCGAAGGGCTCGTCCGGGGCCTCGGATTCCTGGGCTCGCGCGATCCGTGGCTCTCGACGATCGACGAGTTCCAGCCGGCCTGGGTCTCGCCCGAAACGCTCCGGGCGTCCCTCCCCGCGCTGGCGGCCGGACTCGTTTTCGCAGCGGTCGTCCTTTACCGGAAGCGGCGCGATCTCCTGCCGGTGCTGCTGCCCTTCGCGGCGTTTTGCGCGCTCGCGCTGCTCCAGAGACGGTACGTTCCGGTCGCGACCGCGTTCGGAGCGGTGCTGGCAGGCGCGGCCTGGCCGCTCGTCCCGCGCGCGCTCGCCCGGACGGGCCTCGCCGTGGCGATCCTCGCGGTGCTCTCCCCGCTCGCGGAGATGGCCGCCGCCACGCTGCGAAACGAGCCCGCGCCCAACGTCTCCCCGAGCGAGGTGGCCGCCGACGCGCTCGTCGCGTTGACACCCCACCCCGGGCTTCCGCCGGCCTGGGGCGTGCTCGCCCCCTGGGACTACGGCCACCACATCCTGGCGCGCGGCGGTCGCGCCGTGGCCCTGAACAACTTCGGCAGCTTCCATCCGGGCTTCGCAGAAAAGACGGCTCTGTGGCTCGAGGAATCCCCAGCGGCGGCGGTCTCCCGCCTCTCCGCGCTGAAGCTTCGCTACGTGCTCGCGGTGTATCCGCCCAACGTGCTGCCCGGCGCGGCGGTGTCGCTCGGAAGAGACGCGAAGGCCTACCTGCCCGACGGTCTGTCGGCCGGCCGTCCGGCGCGCTACGAGCCCACAGAGCTCGCTCGAAGGACGCTTCTCGTGAGGCTGCATCTCGAGGGCGGCGCCCCGCGCGAGGGTGACACGCCCGGGGACCTCGCGGCCCTCGCCCGCCTCCGGATGGTGTGGGAGAGCGACTTCGGCGCCCCAGGCCCGGGAGGGCGCGAGGTCGCATTCATGAAGCTCTTCGAGGTCTTGCCTACCGGGTCTCCGTGATCTTGCGGAGGCCGGGTGGAGCATCGGGGTCGAGACCGCGCGCGAGCGCGAGATGGAGCGCGAGGAGCTGGCCCGGCAGAATCGCCACGAGCGGCGAGAAGAGCTCCGGAACCTCGGGCACCGGAATGCGGTTGTGTCCCGACGGCCCGATCCGCAGAACCCCGGCACCCTGAGCGGCGAGTCGCACGGCGAGCGACTCGAGCTCCACCGCCGCGCGCGCGCCCGGGGGCGAGAGGACGATTCCGAGGAGTCCTCGCCGGGCGAGCGCCACGGGACCGTGCAGGAAGTCCGCGGCGGAGTAGGGCCCGGCCGGGAGGAGGGCCGTCCCCTTGAGCCTGACCGCGAGCCGGAAGGCGGTGGGGAAGGTCCCCACGCCCGCGGCCGACCCCCCCGCCCTGGGTCCCCGCCCCCCCGCCGCCCCCTTCCCC
>CAZXSG010000126.1:0-6358 GCA_964643185.1 uncultured Holophagales bacterium | reverse complement strand
GCCGCGCGCGACGACGACCGCGCCCTCGGTTCCCGCGAGCCCGGCAGCCACTTTCGCCACACGCGGCTCGACGGCCAGCGCCAGCGCCATGGCCTCCGGGATCCGCTCGAGGCCCCGCACCAGCGACTGCTTTCGCGCGAGGCCGGCGGCGAGGAGCACCACCGCCGCGAGCTCGGCGGTGTAGGTCTTCGTCGCGGCGACGCTCGTCTCCTCGCCGGCGCCGAGAGGCACCACCTCGGAAGCGGCCGCCACGAGCGGGCTCGCTTCGTCGTTCACGAGGGCGATCGTCGCGGCGCCCGCCCGGCGCGCCGCCGCGAGCGTCTCGACGACATCGGGCGAGCGGCCCGACTGGGAGATGCCGATGACGAGAGCCTTCGAGAGCCGGAGGCGCGCGCCATAGAGCGTCGTGATGGACGGCGCGGCCAAAGCCACGGGAAGCCCTGCCGCGATGCCGAAGGCGTACTGAGCGAAGCGGGCCGCGTTGTCCGACGTGCCGCGCGCCACGATGAGCACGAACTCGCGGTCGGTGAGAGCACGGGTGAGACGAAAGACCCGCGCGGCCTCCCGCGTGACGAGCCTCGCGACGACCTCCGGCTGCTCGTGGATCTCGAGGGCCAGCCGCGTCCGGTTCTTCACGGCACCTTCTCCACGAGGATCCGGCGGAAGAGCCCGCCGCGATCCGAGACGACGCGCGCGTTCGCCGGAAGAAGCTCCTCGAAACGCGTGAGGAAACCCGTGACGAATGGACGCAGCAGCGCGTCCGCCGCGCGGCGCGCCAGCGAGGGCGTGCCCTTCAGGAATTTGTCGAGGACCGAGATGCGGGCGCCCGGCCGGCACACGCGGACGGCCTCGGCGAACGCGAGCCGGCCGTCGGGCACGATCGCGAGGACGAGATGCAGCAGACCGGCGTCGAACGCGGCGCCCCGAAATGGAAGCCTCTGCGCGTCCCCCACGACGAGGAGACCCCGCCTCAGCCGCGGGCGCGCCGCGGCGAGCATCGCGGGCGAGAGGTCGACCGCCACGGCGACGACCCCCTCGGGCAGGTGCGGAAGATCCAGCCCCGTTCCGGCGCCGGAAACGAGGACGCGCTGGCCGGCCGCGAGCTCCAGGCTCGCGATGACGCGGGCGCGCTGCCTTTCGAAGACGCGCTTCACGAACACGTCGTAAAACGGTGCGAGTCTCTGGTACGAGCTCGAGAGCGAGGCGTTCGAGACGCTCACTTCTCACTCACGAGCAGCTTCAGCACCGATGGCGAGATGCGTCCGTCCGGGCGGGGCGCGCCCTCGGCGCTCGCTGCCGCGAACTCCTCGCGGGCGCGGGCGACGTTCTCGATCGAGGGCTTCTCGGCGAGCAGCTCCTCGCTCACGAGGGCGTACGCGAGGAAGGCACGGGCAACCGGACTCGTCCCCTTCACCTTGTCCAGGTGCCGGACCGCCTCGCGATAGTCCCCCTTGAAGAACGAGCGCACACCCTCGAGCACCGCGGCGCGCTCCTCGGAGGGAAGGGTTGGCAGAGGTACGGGCGTGCTCGTGAGGGCCTTCGGGGGCGCGGCGGTCGCCGCCGGCAACCCACCCACCTGCGGCCGCGCAGCCGTGGCGGCGGCCGGCACGGGCGTCGCCGTGGGAAGCGCAGGAACAGGGGTCGGTGTGGGCGGTGGCGGCACGGGTGTCGGCGTGGGCGGCAGGGGCCGCACCTCGGCCACCCGCGGCGGCTCGAGGCGCGTCAGCACGATCGTGAGGAGCGACGCCACGGAGGCACTCCCCTTCACCGCGCCCTGCCTCTCGGATTCCTTCACGGCCGCGAGAGCCGCTTCGCGCTGGCCGAGCTTCTCCAGCGTGAGGCCGAGGTAGAAATGCGGTAGGTAGTCCTCCGTGACGTAGTTCGAGGACTTGAACTTCGAGAGCGCTTCCTGCGGCTGCACGGCGATCGCGCTCCGGAGGCGCTTGGCCGCTTCGCTGTACTCGCCGACCTCGAAGTGCGTTCGGCCCTCGAGGTAGTCGCGCTGCCAGGGCTCGAGCTTGATCGCCGCGTGAACCGGGACGGCGAGGAGGACGCTCAGAACGACGAGGAGGAGGGCCGGCCCGTTCGACCTGCGGTCAACGGACATGGGAATCCGGGCTCTCCCGCTCGATGCACGGTCAACGGACATAAGCCGACACCGCCTCATCGAGATCGAAGCCCGGGAGCGGCACGTTCACCCGCGTCTCGCGGCCCGAGACGACGTCGACCTCCACGTCCCCGGCTGGAGCGGCGGGATTCTCGGGCCGCACCAGGACGCGGTACCGGCCGGGGGGAATCGCGAGCCGCGCGGGCGTGGGCTTTCCGCTCACACCCGCAAGCATCTCGTTCGTCTTCAGATCGCGCACCTCCACGTTGCCCCACGGCGCCGACGTGACGAGGACGATGCCCGGAGGCAGAGGCGGCGCGGGCGTGCGCAGGAGCACGCCCGCGATCGCGATCCCGATGACCACAACGGTCGCTCCCCCGACGACGAGGGCCCTCTTGGAAAAAGCGCCATCCCCCCGCGGGCGTCCGGCCTGACGCGGCGCGGGACGTTCCGGGGCGACGATCGAGGTGCGGCGTGTGGGGAACGGCGGGTCGACCTTGATCGTCTCCGGCTCGACGACCGCCATCGTGGCTCCCGTCGCGCCGGCGCCCGGAATGGGCAGCTGGGAGATCCAGAGGTCGGCCGAAGGCGGCATCGTCGGGCCGTCGAGGAGCCGGTCCCGGGCGGCGCGGAGGGCCGACGCGAAGTCCTCGGCCGTGGGCCAGCGATCGTCCCGGGAACGCGCCAGCGCCTTCAGCACGATCTCGCGAACGTCGTCGGGGACCTTCATTGCGGTATCCACCTCGTCGACGCCCCGGAGCGGCATGCGCGTGTGCTTCACCATGTACGCCTGCGGCGTCTCGGCCTCCACCGCCGGCTGGCCGGTCAGGAGCAGGAAGAGCACGCAGCCCATCGAATAGAGGTCGCTCCGGCCGTCCATCTTCTCGCCCTTCTTCAGGACGCCGAGCTGCTCCGGAGAACCGTACTTGAGCTTGCCGACGAACATCCCGGTCGCCGTGAGGCCCTCGCCTTCCGCCTCCTTCGCGACGCCCAGATCGATGAGCTTCACCCGGAGATCACCTCCATGCTCGCGGGTGAGCATGAGGTTCTCCGGCGAGACGTCGCGGTGCACGATGCCGCGCTTATGGAGATACCCGAGCGCGTCGAGCGCCTGCGCGCCGATCTCGAGCGCGGTCACGAGCGACGGGGGCCCCTTCTCCCCGACGTATTCGGCCAGGTTCACCCCGTCGATGAACTCCATGACCATGTAGAAGCTGTCGCCCTCGGCGACGAAATCGAGCATCGCGGCGACGTTGGGATGGCGGAGATTCGTCGCCATCTTCGCCTCGCGGAAGAACCGTTTGCGGGCTTCGGGATCGTCCTCGATCTGGGGGCGCATCGTCTTGATGACCCGGATCTCGTCGAGGAGAACGTGGCGCACCCGGAAGATGGCGCCCATCCCGCCCTCTTTGAGCTTTTCGAGAACCTCGTACTTGCCGTCGATCAGTGCGGGCAACGCGTCGCTCCCCGTGAGGGGATTTCGCAGTTTAAGGCCGCTTTACAGGTACGCCCTCGTCGCCTATCTTCTGCCCCTCTCGCGGAGACGTGAGAGTTCGCGGGACTAGCTCAGTGGTAGAGCGCTACCTTGCCAAGGTAGATGTCGCGAGTTCGACCCTCGTGTCCCGCTCCATGCAATCGTTCGAAGGGCCCGGCTGCTTCTCGGCAACCGGGCCCTTCGCTTTTCTTTCAGCGCTTACGGAGCGGACGTGCGAAGCGATCGCGGGGGCGCTCGTTCTCCATTCCCGCCTCGGCGCACGCGGCCGGCATCCCGGCTTTGCAGGCCACGCGGAAGAAGTCCATCGCCTCGCTCTCCCTCCCGAGCTTCTCCCTTGCGATGGTGCCCGCCCGGAACGCGACGCTCTGAGCCATGGGGGCGAGGACGAACCGGGCCGGGCCCAGCTCCTGGAAGCCGTCGACGGCGCGGCGGTACCAGGTGAGGGCCTCGGGCCAGCGCTGCTTCTGAGAGAGGAGGTCGCCGCTGAACTCCGCCGCGGCGCAGCGCAGCACAGGACCATCGCCCCCCGAGGCGCTTTCCCACGCGCTCTGGGCGTCCGCGAGGGCCTCGGCGTCCTTCTGGTCGAACCGGCGGAGCTCGGCGCGCCCGAGGAGAGCCCGGGCGTCGCCGGGTGACGCCGCGAGCGCCTTCGCGAGGAGGGGCTCGGCTTCCCGGCGGAGATCGAAGTAGGCCACCGCGAGGCGCCAGCCATCGGGAGCCAGAGAAGCCCAGAGGCTCATCCGCCGCGCCTCCCTCACATGGGATCTCCGGGACATCTCGACGATGCTGACGATCGCGCTCGCCGCCTCGGCATCGTTCTTTCGCTGGTACGCGAGCGCGCCCCGGCAGAAGGCCTCCCAGAATTGAGCGTCCGCGCGCGAGGGGTCAGCCCGGAGGGCCTCGGTGGCGCTGGCCAGCACCGAGGCGAGATCCTCCGCCGTCGGACGCCGGCCGCCTCGGCGGCCCGGATCGAGACGGTCCGCGAAGGCTCCCTTGGCAAGCGCGCCCGGCGGTTGAGGAGGTTCGAGGGCGAGGCTGGGTGGTTGAGGTGGAGGCTCGCCGAATCCGGGCCCCCGGGACGCGGCGACCCGGGCGGCCCCCGAAGACGCGACCTCGAGGAGCGCCTGGATCTCGGGATCGCCGGGCCGGAGAACCTGGGCCTTCAGCAGCACGTCGCGAGCGCCGGAAAAATCGTCTGTCGCGAGCCGGCCCTGAGCGTCGGCCTTGAGCGCCACGACGAGCCGTTTCTCACCCTCGGGAACTCGCGGGGAAGCCGGAAAGCGGGTTCGGAGCGCGATGAGGGCATCGAGCGCGTTCTTCGGCGCTGGCTTCACGAGCCGTCGCGCGGCGATGGCATCGTCGAGCGCGGCGACGAGGGCCTCCACTGGAGGACCCTCCTCGACGACGACGCTCGCCGGCTCGGGGACGGGAGCCGTCGGTGCGACGGGGGCCGGCGCCATGGGCCTCGCCGATGAAGCCGGGGAGGAACGCGGCTCGACGGGGGACTCGCCGCGCCGCGTGAGCATCGCGAGCAGGACGACGAGCCCGGCGGCCACGACGCCGGCGATCGCGTACCGGGCGGCTCCCCGCGGCGCGCTCGTCGTGGCGATGGTCGCCTCGCTCGTGAGGCTCGGCGGATGCGGCGTCGCGAGCTTCGCGGCGCTCACGGCGCGAGAGGGAAAGCTCGGGCCGCCGATCACGGTCGCGTCGGTGCCCGTGCCCGTGCCGGGTGCGAAGCGCGGAACGCGCGGAGCCGCAGGACCCGGCCCCCACGAACGAGTGGGAGACGATGGCGAAGCGAACGCGGGAGGGAGCGCTTCCGCGAGCGCCTCGGCGAACGCGCGGCACGACGGCGGCCGCGCGGCCGCGTCCTTCGAGAGGACCTTGGCGAAGACCTCGTCGAGCACGGGCGGGAGCAGCGAGCGCCCGGAGATGCGGGGAGGCGGAGTCGTCACGTGCTGGTGCATGAGCGAGAGCGCGCTCTCGCCCTCGAACGGCGGCTGGCCCGCGAAGAGCTCGTACGCGAGGACGCCGAGCGCGTAGCGATCGGACGCGGGAGAGGCGGGCTTGCCCTGAGCCTGCTCCGGGGCCATGTAGATCGGCGTTCCCACGACGACGCCCGTGGCCGTGAGTCCGGTCATCGACTCGAGCGCCTTCGCGATGCCGAAGTCGCCGAGGAAGACGCGGTCTTCCTTTCCGAGCAGCACGTTCGCGGGCTTCACGTCGCGGTGCAAGACGCCCGCGCCGTGCGCTGCGTCGAGAGCCTCCGCGAGCTGTCTCACGAACGTGAGAGCCCGGCCCGAGGGCACGCCGCCCTGCTGCAGCATGCGGTCGCGCAGCGTGCCGCCCTCGAGGTACGGCATGACGAGATACGGCAGCCCGTTCTCCTCGCCGAAGTCGCAGACCGGCAGGATGTTGGGGTGCTCGAGCGCCTCCACGGGTCGCGCCTCGCGCAGGAAGCGCTCGACGAAGTGCGAATCGCTCGCGTGGATCGGCAGGATGACCTTCACGGCCACGGCGCGCCCGAGCTTGGTGTCCTCGGCCCGATAGACCGCGGCCATCCCGCCCTGTCCGAGGACGGCATCCAGGCGATATCGACCCAAAGACCTGCCCGAGAGATCCTTCAACGCACCCTCTCGTTGTCGTGAGACGGAAAAAGTCCCCGCGAGTTTACGGCTCGCGGGCTCTTCGCGTCGCCGCCTCCGGGTCGTCGGGGATCATCGGGAGCGTTCTGCCGTCGGACGTCCGAGCATCGT
>CAZXSG010000125.1:0-8481 GCA_964643185.1 uncultured Holophagales bacterium | reverse complement strand
CCGGGCCGCCAGGACGCCGCGTGGTCGAGGTCCGGCCCGAGGGCGTCCCACGGGGGCCGGGGCGCCCGCTCCGTACCGTCGTCCACGAGCCCGCGAGCCGCGCGAACCGAGCCCTCGAGAAGCCGTTCGGGCGAGGGAGCCGGCAGCTCGAAACGCCGCAGCGTGGCGAGCAGGCGTTCGACGTGCGCCGGGAACAGCACGGCCCTCCGGCCCACGAGGAGGACCGTCTCGAAAAAGCCCATCCCGCGCTCCACGGCCGGGCTGTCGAAGGGAACCGGACCGTTCGTCTCTTCCGTCTCTTCCGTCTCTTCGCTCATCCGCTCTCCCCCGCCATGACCGCTGCAACCTCTGGGGGTTTCTGCCCCGGCGCGGGCCACTCGGCCCGCGGTCCCGGGCCCCACCCGATCCCACCCCCCGGGTGATAGTCGACGCCCGAAGGCGAAACGATGGCCGTGCGGTTCGGCACGTTGAAGATGGCGGTGCCGTCTCCGCGCACCAGCCCGACCGCGCCCGTGTACGGACCGCGGGGCGAGGGCTCGAGCGCCCGGATGAACCCGAGAGCAGACCGCTTCGGTGCGCCCGTGATCGAGCCTCCCGGGAGAACCGCGAGGAGAACGTCCGAGAGCTTCGCGCCGGTTGCGAGGCGCGCTTTGACCGTCGACTCCAGATGGTGGAGATGCCGGTAGGTGCGAAGGGCGAGCAGCTCCGAGACCTCGACGCCACCCGGCACCGCCACCTTGCCGAGGTCGTTCCTCACGAGGTCGACGATCATGACGTGCTCCGCAGCGTCCTTCTCCGACGCGAGGAGCCGCGCGCGCTGAACGGCGTCCGCCTCCTCCGTGAGGCCCCGAGCGATCGTGCCCTTGATGGGCCGGCTCTCGGCGATTCCCTTCGCGACGGCGAGGAGGAGCTCGGGCGAGTTCGAAACGACCCCCAGGTCGCCGTGCCCGAGCGCCAGCGCGTAGGGCACGGGATTCTCGGCATGCAGTGCGGACGCGAGCGCCAGAGGATCGGCCGGACCCGGCCGCGTGACGCGCCGCGTGAGGTTCACCTGGTACACGTCTCCCCGCGCGATGCCCTCGCGAATCGCGGCGATACCGCGCGCGAAGCCCGGTTCGTCGAGCTCGAGAAGCGGCGTGTGACGCGCGAACGCGATGGGGTGCGGTGCGAGCGGGCCCGCGTCCCGCGCCTCGAACAGACCGAACAGCGCCAGGGGTGTGCGGTCCGGCTCGCGGAAGAGCGCACGCGAGCCCTCGAGCCAGACGCCCGCTTCGTAGGCCAGGAAGCCCACCGCGACGAGCGAGGAGTCGCCCGAGCGGCCCACGTCGTCGAGCCACGTGAGAAGGTCGGGAAGGCGCTCGGGCTCCCCTCGGGGAACCTCTCTCAGCTCGCGCGGCGCGGAGAGCCGCAAGGGCCCGCCGAAACCGAAGCCGCTCCCGAGGATCAGGGCCTCCACGGGCGGTAGTCTACGGAGCGATGAGTGCTGCCAGATCCGAAGGAAGAGCCGTGGACGCGCCCGTTCGGGTGCGTTACGCGGAGACCGACGCACAGGGCGTCGTCTACCACGCGAACTACGTCATCTGGTTCGAGGTGGGACGTAACGAGTTCTGCGAGGCGGCGGGCTACCCGTACGTGCGCATGGAATCCGAGGGCGCGTTCATCACCGTCGTCGAGGTGGGCGCGCGTTACCGCAGGGCGGCGAAGTTCGGCGACACCGTCCTCGTGCGCACGCGTCTCGCGGCGCAGCGCAGCCGCGGATGCCGCTTCGAATACGAGATCCTGCTTCCCTCGGGCGACCTCGCCGTCGAGGGATTCACGGAACACCTGTTCCTGGATCGGTTCGGCAAGCCCTGCGCGATGCCGCGGCCGGTGCGCGCGGCTTTCGACGTGTTCTTGGGCGGTCCGGCAGGACTGCCCTGAGCGGTCCGGCAGGACCGCCCGCTCCTTGAGGCGCTCTACCTCGGCGAAGGCGAGCTCAGCAGGCCCTGCGCGATGCGGGTCTTCTCGGCGAGGCGCGTCGCCTGCCCGCCGAACCGGGCCGACGCGGTGAAGAGCTCGAGGGCACGGGCCGGGTTGTCCTCCGCGAGGCAGATATCCCCTTCGACCTCGAGCGCGAAGGCGTCGCTCGGGCGCAGCCGGCGCGCTTCGTCCACCGCGGCGCGAGCCTTCGTGATGCGGTCCGATCCGAGTTCGTAGAGCGCCCGCTGCGCCCGCACCTGCGCGGTGAGCGGCCCGATCTTCTCCTCGAACACCTGATCGTACGGCAGGCCCGGGCGGACGGCCGCCACGGTGCTCACGGGCGCGTCGGGAATCTCGGCGCTCTGCGCCTCCTCGCGGGAGGCGAGAACCCGATATCCGGTTCCAGACGGCACGATCGCCGAGTTTCCGGGAACGTGCTCGGGCATGAGCGTGCCGAGCCACACCACCTTGGCACCGCGCTCCCAGGCCTTGCGCGCCATCTGCTGCGTCAGCTTGTTGTAGAGGCTCGTCAGGAGGTTCGAGTCGAAGGGCCGGCCTTCCTCCCAGTCGGCGAGACGCGTCCTGTAGGTGTCGAAGTCCGAGGCGATCTCGGCGTGCCGCTCCGGGTACTTCCGCTTCCACGCATCGAGATACCACCCGCGGCGCAGCAGGAGCACGTCGATGAGGATGGCGTCGCGGCGCTCCCCGGCGACTTGCCGGAGCCCCACCATGGGGGCGTAGAGATTCCACTCGGACGTGAGGACGAGCGCGCCTTCGGGAATCGATGCGAACGCGTTCCGAGCGGCCTCGGCGGCGCGATCGTCGAACCGCCGGCCGGCCTTCTGCTTCACGTTCCACACCACGAGGACGAGCGCGAGGGCCGTGACGATCCCGACCGCGGCACGGCGTCGCGGGAGGCTCTCGAGGCGGGCGGCGAGGGCCGCCGATCCGAGGACCACGAGGATCGAGGTCGCGACGAACGTGGGGATGTAGTAGGCGGCCTGGTCCTCGGCGATCTCGTAGCGCACCGCGAACGCGATGTCTCCGAGGATGACGACGAAGAGACCGGGGACGGCGAGGCGTCCCGCGCCGCGGATGAGAGCTCCGGCCAGCAGCGCGAGGACGAGCCCCAAGGCCGTGAACTCCGCGCGATACGAATCGAGAAAGCGCGCGGCGTGCTCGAGGATCGTGCCCAGGTCGTTCTCGATGTTGACCTGGTAGTCGCGCGCCGAGATGTGCACCCAGAACCGGAAAGGATTCGACGGGTTGCCCCAGTTGAGGGCGGGCCAGCCCGCCGCGCGGATCGGCAGGACCACGTACGTCAGCAGCCCCGGCACGAGCCCGGCCGCGAAGAGACCCACGCGGCGAAGGCGCGCCGGCCGTTCGTCGCCGCCCCAGAGGAGGACCGCGAGCCCGGGCATCATCACGACCATCGTGGCGTGGTGGACGCCGAGCCCGCAGCCCACGGCCAGGCCGGTGAGGAACGTGAGGCGGGACGCGTCCCGCGGCGTAATCCCGGGATTCCCGGCCGCCAGAGCGGCGGCGAGCGCCGCGGCGAGGAAGGCGGCGTGGAGACCATAGACCTCCGTGCCGAGCGAGAAGTCGAAGAGCGTCGGCCCGAACCCGCACAGCAGGCCGGCCACCATGGCCAGCACGCGCCGCGACACGGTGTCGAGGTTGCCCGCGAGCTCCGTCCGTTCGATCGCCACGAGCGCGGCGAGGACCGCGAAGGCCGCCGCGACTCCGGTTGAGAGGGCCGAGAAGAGGTTCAGCCGCGAGGCCGCCGTGGGTCCGGCGCCGCCGGTGAGGTCCAGGAAGAGCCCTCCCAGAAGGAGATACAGCGGAAAGCCGGGAGGGTGTGCGACGCCCTTGGTCGCGACGGCGGTGAGGAGCTCGCCCGAGTCGGCGAAGAGCACGTTCGGCGCGCGGAGGAACGCGGCCGTGAGACCCACCGTGGCGCCCGTGGCCACGGCCAGAAGAGCCGATTCCCTCGCCTTCATGACGCCGCTGGCAGCTTGCGGTTGAGCGCGCGGAGGACGAGCGAGGGGACGAGGCCCGAGACGTCGCCGCCGAGCCCGTGGACTTCCTTCACGAGCCGGCTCGAAAGGTACGACAGCTCCTCTTTCGGCGTGAGGAAGATGGTCTCCACCTCGGGGTCCAGCTTCCGGTTCATGAGGGCCATCTGGAATTCGTACTCGAAGTCGGACATGACGCGAAGTCCCCTCACCACGACGTTCGAGCCCTCGGCGCGAAGGAAGTCCACGAGGAGCCCCGAGAAGGCCTTCACGCGCACCTGAGGCTGCCTGCGGAACACGGAACGGACCATCGCGATCCGCTCGTCGACCGAGAAGAGCGGGACCTTGTCGCCGTTCACGAGCACCGCCACGAGGACCCGGTCGAAGATTCGGCAGCCACGCCGCACGAGGTCCACGTGGCCGTTGGTCATCGGGTCGAAGGAGCCCGGATAGACGGCTGTTTTCAAAGCGCGGCGGATTGTAAGCGCCTCGAGGTGAGCGTGTCGCCGAGGGCGCGCGCGGCGAGGACGAAGAGGAGCAGCGCGATGCCCGGCGGGAGCACGCACCACCACGCCTCGCCGAGCAGCCCGCGGGAATCCGAGAGGGCTCTCCCCCATGAAGGCGCGGGGGGAGGCGTCCCGAGCCCCAGGAACGACAGCGCGGCTTCCGTGAGCACCGCGCCTCCGAGAACGTACGGCGCGCCCGCGATGGCCGGCAGGAGCGCCAGGGGCAGAACGTGGACGAGGAGCACGCGGGAACCGCTCGCACCCGCGGCGCGGGCCGCGTCCACGAACGGGGCCTGCACCACGCGGCGGGCCTCGGACCTCACGAGCCGCGCGGTGTCGGGCCAGGACGTCAGCGCGATGAGGAGAACGACCCCCACCGCCGTGGAGCCGAGGAGCGCCGCCCCAGCCGCCGCGAGGACGAGCGACGGCAGGGCCGACACCACGTTGATCGCGAACAGCACCGCGGGATCGAAGCGGGGCGCGAGCCCGGCCGCCGCTCCAGCCAGGCTCCCGATGAGGAGAGCCAGCGCCGAGGACACGATCCCCACGGTCACCGACACGCGGGCGCCGAGCACGAGGCGTGAAAGGACGTCCCGCCCCAGCTCGTCCGTACCGAGAAGGTGCGAGGCTGACGGCGGGCGCAGGCGCTCCGAAAGCGATATCGCGCGAGCGTCGTCGCCCACGAGGAGCGGCGCAAAGAGCGCGACGAGGGGAAAGACGAGGAGGCCCGCCCAGGCCCACCGGCGGCGCGCCGTGCCGCTCAGGGAGCCGCCTCGGCGCCCATCGGGATCACGTGCCGCGGATCGAGCGCTGCCGCGACGAGGTCCGCCACGAGGCTCGTGGCGACGACGGCCACGGCCGAGATGATCGTGAGCGCGAGCACGGTGGGGACGTCCCGCGCGAACACGGCCTCGGCAAGGAGCTCCCCCGCTCCCCGCAGCGAGAAGAGGCGTTCCACGAGCACCGAGCCGGCCACGAGGGTGGGCACGAGCGTCGCGAGCACAGCCGTCAGGGAGGCGCCGGACCTTCGCATCGCCCGGCGGTAACGCTCGGCCCGGTTCTCTCCGCGGAGGCGTCCCGCGAGATCCGCGGGCGACGAGAGCGCGGCGAGAAAGAGACTCCGGAACGTGCGTGTCAGCGGCGCCATGGCGGCGAGCGCCAGCGTGAGGACGGGCAGCGCGATGCCCCGCAGGCCTTCCTCCGGATCGGCAAAGAGCGAGGTCCACCGCAGCTTCACCGAGAAGAGGAGGAGCAGCGCGAGCCCGAGGACGAACGCCGGGGTCGCGTAGATCACGTCGAAGACCGCCCCGGAGGCCCGATCGAGCCGTCCGCCGGGACGCGCCGCGGCGAGCATCGCGATCGGAACGGAGAGGGAGAGAGCGAGGAGCAGCGCGAGCGCGTTGAGGAGCAGCGTGACCGGCAGCGTCTCTGCGACGCGCACCCTCACTTCGCGGCCGTCCTGGAAGGACCGCCCGAAGTCCAGCCGTATCGCGTTCGACGTCCAGAGCAGGAACCGTTCGGGAATCGGGCGGTCGAGCCCGTACGTCGCGCGGAACGCCGAGAGCGCCTCGGTCGAAACCGCGACCGCCTTTCCGCTCGCGCCGCGGAGCGCGAGCCGCGCGGGATCGCCGGGCGAGACGACGAGGAGCGCGAACACGAGGAGCAGAACGCCGAGGAGCGTTGCGAGGGCTTCCCCGAGACGCCTGAGCACGAGCGCGAGCAAGCGCCTATGTTAGAGGGGTTCTCGTTTGGGGAGGGCATCTCCCGGTAGGCGGCCCGGGGGGATCGAGAAACCCCCAGGATCAACCCTGGGGTGCGCTCCCCGGTGGGGGGCCTGGGGGGATCGAGAAACCCCCAGGATCAAAGTTCAGTTCAGTTGACAGCCGCCCTGGCCCGCCCCGGCTTCCAACCCGCGACTCCAGGCCAGAAGACCGCGATCCCGATCGGCGACGTCCTCACGTTCTCCATGCGCCGGTTCACGGCCCACTTCACCGAGACCGTATGCATGAACGTGACGGGCTCGTCCTCGTGAATGATCCGCGCGAGCTGGGCGTAGAGCGCCTTCGCCGTGGGCCTGTCGAACTCCGTCTTGAGCCGGTCCATGAGCGCGTCGGCCTTCGGGTTCGAGTAGAAGTTGGAGTTGAACCCGTTCGGGGGAGCCTGGTTGGTGTGCCAGTTCAGCGAGAGGTCGGGGTTCGCGTCGAGGCTGATGGCCAGAAGCGTCGCGGGCAGCTCACCCGCGTCGACCTTCGTCGAGAACGTGGCCCACTCGAGGGACTCGAGCGACACGTCGATTCCGGCCTCGCCGAAGGACTGCTGCAGAACCTCGGCGACCTGCCTCTGGATGTCGCTGCCCGCGCCGAACGACAGCGTGAACGCGAACGGCTTTCCGTTCTTGCGGCGCTTGCCGTCTTCACCTCGCAACCACCCGGCGGCGTCCAGAGCGGCCTCGGCGGCAGCGGGGTCGTAGGGCCAAGGCTTGATGGTGGGATCGAACGACCAGAGACCCGGGGGGATCGGTCCGTTCGAGGGGCGGGCGAGGCCCACGAAGAGCTCCTTGCCGATGGACTCCCGATCCACGAGAGCCGTGAGCGCGCGGCGCACCGCCGGGTCCGAGAACAGCGGATGACGGTTGTCCCAGCCGACGTAGGTGTAGCCCAGCTCGTCGAAGACGTAGGGCCTCACGGCGAGGGCGGCCGCACCAGCAGCGGTCGCGTCGTCCACCACCTGCCTCTTCTGCTCCGGCGTGTTGAGCCGCATCTCGTCGATCTCCTCGGAGAGGAGCGCCTGGAACGCGGGCGCCGTTTCGGGAACGAGCCGCAGGACGATGCGCTCGGCGGGCGGCTTGTCGCCGTAGTACTGGGTGTTCCTCACGAGCTCGATGCGCTGCCCGGGCACCCAGCGGGCGAGCCGGTAGGGTCCGTTCGCGAGCGGCTCCCGATTGCGCGGATGGCTCGCGACGTCCTTGCCCCCGTAGAGCGCCGCCGGAAGCAGCGGCAGGTTGAAGGCATCCCGCCGGGCCGCGAACGACGACGAGAAAGAGACCTTGCACGTGAGGTCGTCGACCACCTCGGCCTTCTCGAACCCTTCGAAAAAGCCCCGGCGGTTGAAGGCCGGCGTCTTGGGATCCATGAGCGCGCGGAGCGTGTACGCGACGTCCTTCGTCGTGATCGCGGAGCCGTCTTCCCAGCGGGTTCCCGGCCGAAGTTTCACGGTGTACACGCGGTGCGCCGCGTCGGCCTCGACCGATTCGGCGAGGCCCGGCAGGAGGTTCAGCTTCTCGTCGTATTCGAGGAGGTTCGCGAAGAGAAGGGCCGAAACGTCCATGTCGGGAACGCTCGTCCCGAGGAGGGGGTTCAGTGTCTTGGGCTCGCCGTCGAGCCTCCGCGTGATCACCGACGTCTGGTCCTTGCCCTGCCGAGCGCAGCCCGGCGTCAGGGTGGCGACGCACAACGAGAGAACGACGAAGGGAGCTTTCATTTTTTCGATTCCTCGAACGCACCGGGGAATTCGAGCGAGATCGCAGTGACGTTGCCGGAGGACTCGAGAACGCGCACGGAGAGGACCGAAGGCTCCTTCGGCCGAGCGACACGGATCGTGTATTGCTCCCGGGGACCGTCGGACGCCCCGTCGTCCGGTGAGAGGAGACGCCAGCGATCGGCGTTGATCGCGAGCTCGGCCCGGGTGATCGAAGAGAGCGCGTCCGACGCCTCGACGACGGCCACGAGGACCTCGCCTTCGACCTTCTGCGAGACGACCCGCAGAACGGGCGGGGCGTTGTCGATCGTCGCGAGAGGGGCCTCCTCGCTCACCACGAGCGCCTGCCCTTCGGGGTTCGCGAGCCGGTCGGACGCCGTGACCCGAACCCGATATCGCCCGTCGGGGAGCGCCGACGTGTCGAAGGCAACGTAAGACTCGTCCTCCTCACGGCGAAAGGGAAACCACACCGGACCGGCCCCCGGCCGCGCCTCCACGGGAGTGCCCAAGTGGACGCCCGTGGG
>CAZXSG010000124.1:0-8502 GCA_964643185.1 uncultured Holophagales bacterium | reverse complement strand
AGCCTTCGGTACTCCAGAATCCAGAAAGGCATGGTCAGAGACAGGAATCGAGCCAAGACGCGGAAGTTCGACGGAACTGCACCCCATGGTGCTTCGTGGAGAGCGAGGCACGCCGTCTCGGGGTATCGCGCGAGGGGCGCATTGAGCCCCTGCCAGGCCTTTCGAGCGTAGCTGTCAACGGCCTCCCCCGGTATCTGGAGGTCCTTCTCGATAGCGACCTGCGTCGTCGCAAGTACGTGGCCGCCCTTCGCGACAATTCGTGCCGCGAGGTACATCTGATACATCTCGGAGCCGTCAACACGACGAGTCCGCTCCCGAAAGGCGGCCGACCGGTCGAGAACGATGCCGCTGACGAAGCTAGTCCGGTGATAGACCCAGAGAGCAGAGGTCAAGCCGCCACCGCGGGCCTCATCATTGTGGATTCGGACGCTCGGAGCGCCCGTCGTCGAGTCGCGGAAGTTCGTCAGGACCAACGCAGGGTAGTTCGAATTCTGGATGCGCAACCGGAGCTCATGGAGAGTTCCTGGACTTTCGAGCCGATCATCGTTCGCAAGCAAGAACACGTACCGGCCCCGGGCCATGTGAATCGCGGTCCGCAAATTGCCGTCGTACCGACGGTTCACCTTTTGCATCCGGTGACGGAATCGCAGGCTGGAAGACTCGAGGTATCGCCGGAGCTCGGCCGCTTCGGCCTCAGGAGAGCAGTCGTCCGAGATGCAGACTTCAAAATCCCGCATCGTCTGCGCTCGAAGCGACTCGAGCGCAAGCATGAGAAAGGGCACGCGTCGGTACTGGGGAACACAGACCGAGAAGAAAGGTGTCCCCGCGGCTCCGTCGCTCACGATTGTCCGAACCTCCGGAGCCAGGCGCTGAGGGAGACCAGGGTCGCGACCCTGGAGTACGACACGAATGCCGAGCCGCGACCAAAGAAGCCCTCACGAACCTCCTCGACGACGGTTCCTCCCAGCACTGACGCTAGAGTTCCGTTTCCCAACAGGTCCTCCACAAACGCCTTGAGGGGTCCCCGAAACCAGCTCTCGAAGGGAAGAACGAACCTCATTTTGGGTCGTCCGGCGACGAGGTCGGCGAGCCCGGGCACTCCGTCCACGAGGAGCGGCTTCTGCCGGCCCTGGGCGATTTTCGCCGTTCCGGAAACGCGGAAGGCTGTCTCGACGAGCGCATGATCGATGAGCGGGACCCGGACCTCGAGCGCGTGGGCCATGCTCATTTGATCCGCATCGCGGAGTAGCGTGTTGCGGAGGTACCCCTCGAGCTCCATTCGCGAGTAAAGGTTGACGGAATCCTCCGTCTCCGGTTTCGGATTTGCGGGACGGCTCTGCTGGCGCAGGCCCCCGCGCATGAGTCTGTCGACTTCGGCGGGCGAGAACATCCCCCGAAGCGCGGCATAGCTCCTCTCGGGGTCGCCCCCCGCTGAAGCCAGGAGGAGCGCCTTCCGCACCCGCGTTGGGACACCAAATCCCGAGAGCCTCTTTTGGGCCTGAGCGCGGAGAACGGCCGGCACGGCCCGCGCACCGCGGCCTCCGGCCAGCACCCGGCCGAAGGACCGGAAGTTCCGATAGCCCGCGAAGACCTCATCGCCCCCGAGACCGGAGAGGGCAACCTTGAGCCCCGAGTTCCGAACGGCACGGGAAACGACCCAAGTGTTGATGCCATCGGCCGAAGGTTGGTCTTGTGCCGCGAGGGCGGGCTCGATTGCCAAAAGCACATCCGCTGAAGACAGCCGGATCTCCTCGTGGCGCGCTCCGAGCTTCTCCGCGACCTGGCGAGCAAAACGGCTCTCATCGAGAGAAGCCTCGTCGAAGGCCACGTTGAACGTCATGAGGGGACCGCTTGCCGCTCGGGCCGCGAGGAGGGCTATCGCCGAGCTGTCGTACCCGCCGGAGAGAAACACGCCCACGGGAACATCAGAAATGAGACGCAGCCGGACGGCGGTCTCGAGTTCCTGGCCCAGGAGCTGAGCGGCCTCGCGCGGATCCGTCACGAGGACCCTGGACGGCGGTGGAATCGACCAGTATTTCTCGGTGCGCACATCACCCCGAGTCCAGGTGAGCGTGTGCCCGGGCAGCAGGTTGAACACTCCCTCCACGAGGGTGTCCGGATCCTGCACCGAGCCGGTCTCGAGGTAGCGCCGCAGGCCCTCGGCGCTCAGCCTTCTCTCGGCCGTCCCCGTCGCCAGGAGAGCTCTCACCTCGGAAGCGATTGCAATTCCTTCGTGCGTGACGCGGTAGTAGAGAGGCTTGATGCCGAGCCGGTCCCGCGCGAGGAAGAGGGTGCCCTCGATCTCATCCCAGATGGCCAGCGCGAACATGCCGCGGAAGCGAGGAACGCACGCGGCACCCCAGCGCGCGTACGCGCGGAGCAGCACCTCGGTATCGCCGGTAGACGTGAACCGCTCCCCTTCGGCCTCGAGGTCACGCCTCACATCGGCGAAGTTGTAGACCTCGCCGTTGAAGGTCATCGTGTACCGGCCATCGGGGGTCGACATAGGCTGCCGGCCAGCCTCTGAGAGGTCCAGGATGGCGAGACGGGCGTGGACGAGGAGGCATGCCGTTTCGCCACCTGCAGAAGTACTACGGTGTGTCCCCTCGCCGTCGGGACCCCGATGCCGCAAAGCCCAGAGTGCGCGCGCTTCGCTGATACCCGCAACACGGTCCGGGTCGCCAGCTGTCCCGAAGATCCCACACACGTCGGGAGCATACCGCCGAGAGCACAGCAGGGCTTCCGTTACACTGCGAGCAATGATTCCAAGCCTCCGTGCACGCATTCTTTTGAGGCTGCAGATCGCCAAGGTCCGCATGGGGTCAAAGGGTGACATCGAGCGATTCCGCCGACTTCATCTCGGGTGCGGATCTAGGCTCCTTGCGGGTTGGGCTAACCTCGACAGCGAACCCATCCCCGGAGTCTGCCTCGTGGATCTCCGGAGACCGTTGCCTGTAGCTACTTCACACATCGAGCTCATCTTTTCCGAACACTTCCTGGAACACATCTCCAGAGATGAAGGCCGGCGCCTCCTATCCGAGTGCTACCGGGTTCTCAAGCCCGGCGGGGTGATTCGGATTAGTACGCCGAACCTCGAGAAACTCGTAGATCAGTATTCCCGGCGCCGGATCACCGAGTGGCATGACATGAATTGGACGCCGGAGACACCTTGCTGCCTACTCAACGAAGGGCTGCGCCTTTGGGGGCACCAGTTTGTCTACGACACTGCCGAACTCACTCAGGCCCTTCGCGACGCAGGCTTTCACGAAATAGAACCACGTTTATATCGTTCCAGCGCCGTCGCGGGTCTGAACGAGCTAGAAACTCGCCCCTTCCACGACGAAATCATCGTGGAGGCTACCAAGAGCTGAGCCTATCGCCGCCTCACGGCTGCACGTTGCGCATCCACTCAGAGCGTTCTCCCGGGACGCCACCACAAATCTTGAAGGTTGACGGGTTCTATCTATCCGAGGCGACTACGGGTTCACGATGTTGATGCGGCCCACCATCGTGTTGTGTCCGGCCCCGCAAGAGGTTTGCGAGCAAGACATCGTGAACGGCGAGCCGGAGACCATGCCCGCGGTGGGCGTGAAGTTAGCCACGCACGCCGTTGAAGTGGTCACCAGGTTGCAACCGGTGATGCCGAGCGCGGCCAGGCCGCCGACACCATGAATGACGTCGGTCGAGCGAAAGCTGATTCGATAGGCCTGCCCAACCGTGAACGTGAGCGTCGACGGTTCGAAAGCGAATTGCTTCAGCGTCACGGCAACATCGATGGGTCCCGTGGTGACCGCGGCGACCACGACGTCCCTGGTCAGCACCGCAGCTCCGGCCGAGTTCGTGACGAAGTGGGAGACCTTGAACGTCCCTGCCGCGGCAAAACTCTTGGTCACGGTTCCACCTGCGGTGGACGTGCCGCCGTCTCCAAACGCCCAGAGTTGCTGGACCGGGCTGCCCGTGGAGGAGTCGGTGAAGGTGACCAGGTCACCTACTTTGGGCGCGGCCGGCGAAAAGGAGAAGCTCGCGACGGGCGCCACCACGGTCACCGGCTCGGGCGTCGCGACGATCGCGAAGGGGTCGCCCGAGGCGTTCGAGATCACCGAGGCGAAGGCGAGCACCGGCTGATCGCTCGTAAATTCCAACCAGAGGTTCGTATCGGTGGTGCCCGAGACCCCCGGAAACGTGGCGACGTCGTCGAGCCGCTTCTGGAAAAAACCGTTCGCTCCCAGGCCGATGGTGGCCGACGAGAGCTGGGTCCCGTCGCCCTTGCGCACCTTCGCGACGATCGTCGCGGCCTCGGACCCGGGATTCACGAAATCGATGTTGCTGCGGTACCCGGAAGCACCGTCTGCGCTCACCGCGAGTTGCACGAGCGTTCCGGACCGCAGCGCCTGCGCGACGTCGATGCCGGGCAGCCATTGCCCCGAGGTGGACCCGTTGCCGCAGCCGTTCGTGTTGCTCACGCTCGAGGAAACGACGAGAGGGGCCGAGGTCTGGAAGCGGATGGGTCCGAACGAGCCCTTGTTCTGGCCGAACAAGCTCGAGAGAACGTTGTCGAACGCGAGCTGACCTCGGGCGGGAACGGTGATGGCCGTCTTGGTAACGGTTTCGCCGCTCACCTGGTTATAGAAAACCGGAATGGCATTCACGGGGGAAGACGTCGGGTTGAAGATCCGGACGTCGCTCTGGAACTCGGCCTGGTTGGCGCCCGAGGAGAAAGCCGACGAAGGGATGACGATATCGGCTGGAGCCGTGGCCGGGAGGCCGAGAGCGACCAGGAAGACCAGCGGAACTACGGAGCGCGTTTTCATGAAGTCCTCGTATCCCGCCCATGGACGCGGCAGGGCCGCGGGGAGATTACCCGGGCGAAGCCGAAAGGCGCTGATCGATCGATGCGCCGTGATCGGAGTCACCGGACGGCGGTGCTAGGCTGAACGCGATGAGCTTCTCCGGCGACACCCGGTTCCTCGTAACCGGCGGCGGCGGGTTCCTCGGGGGCTTCGTTCTCGAAGAGCTGTCCCGATCCGGAGCCCGCCACGTCTTGGCTCCGCGGTCGGCGGCCGTGGACCTTCGCGACGTGGCCGCCGTTCGCCGCTGCCTCGACGAAACGCGACCCGATGTCATCCTTCACCTCGCCGCGGTGGTGGGCGGCATCGGGGCGAATCGTTCTCATCCGGGACGCTTCTTCTACGACAACGCGGTCATGGGAATCCACCTCATCGAAGAGGCCCGGCTCCGAGGCGTCGAAAAGTTCGTCTGCCTCGGCACCATCTGCGCTTATCCGAAGTTCACTCCCGTGCCGTTCCACGAAGACGACCTCTGGAACGGCTATCCGGAGGAAACGAACGCGCCGTACGGTCTTGCGAAGAAAATGCTCCTCGTCCAGCTCCAGGCGTATCGGCAGGAGTACGGGTTTCCCGGCATCTACCTTCTTCCGGTGAATCTCTACGGCCCGGGTGACAACTTCGATCTCGAGACGAGCCATGTCGTCCCGGCGATGATCCGAAAATTCTTCGAGGCGAAGGAGCGTGGAGAGGATTCGGTCATGCTCTGGGGCGACGGCAGCGCGACCCGCGAGTTCCTCTACGTGAAGGATGCGGCCCAAGGCATCCTCGCAGCCGCGGAGCGATACGACGGACCAGATCCTGTGAACCTCGGGAGCGGAGACGAAATCTCGATCCGCGCTCTCGCGGAGGCGGTCCAGCGCCTTATAGGGTACGCGGGTGAGATTCGTTGGGATTCGAGCAAGCCCAACGGGCAGCCGCGTCGAAAGCTCGCAACTGATAGAGCGGCGTCTCATTTCGGCTGGCGCGCCAGCACCTCCCTCGAGGATGGTCTTCGCGAGACCGTAGCGTGGTACCAGGCGGAGAGGAGCCGGGGCGCCACCCTCCGCGCGCTCGCTTTCGAGCCTGCTTGAAGCGCCTGAGAGTCCTTCACGTCATCCCCGCGCTCGCCCCGCGCTACGGCGGCCCCAGTCGGGCCGTGCTGGCGATGGGCAGCGCGCTAGCGGACCTCGGGGTCGACGTCCACATCGCGGCGACGGATGCCGACGGCCCATCGCGCCTCGAACCTGAATCGAGCTGGCTCGCCCAGGGGTCGGGCTGCACCATCCACCTCTTCCCGAGTCGTTTCGGCGAGTCGCTGAAGTTCTCCGCACCCCTGGCCTCGTGGCTCGCGGAGGAGATACCGGGTTTCGACGTCGTCCACATCCACGCGGTGTTCTCGCACGCATGCCTCGCCGCAGGGCGTATCGCCGAGCGGGCAGGGGTCCCTTTCATCGTGCGGCCACTGGGCACCATCGATAGGTGGAGCCTTTCGCAGAAGTGGATCCGGAAGAGGGTGTTCCTGGCGGCGGGCGCGTTGAGGATGCTGGACTCCGCGGCCGGGGTTCATTGCACGAGCGATCAGGAGGAAAGCGAGGTGCGGCACCTCGTGCCCGCGGCCCGCACCTTCGTCTCCCCGTTGGGCGTCCCGAGTCCGGGGCGCTCCGAAGGAACCCATCGGAACGCGGTCGTGTTCCTCGGAAGACTCCACGCGAAGAAGCGGGTCGAGCTCCTCATCGAGGCGTTCGCTCGTGTCGCAGGCTCCGTGGAACACGAACTCGTCATCGCGGGATCTGGTGACGCGACGTATGCGTCCGGCTTGGTTGCCCTCGCCGGTAAGCTCCTTCCCGCTTCCCGGGTGCGCTTCACGGGATGGCTCGACGATGAGGCCAGAGCAGTCCTTCTTTCTCGCGCGGCTCTAGTGGTCCTTCCTTCGCACCAGGAGAACTTCGGGCTCGCGGCAGCCGAAGCGATGGGGTTCGCGGTGCCGGTACTCTTGAGCACCGACGTCGCGCTCGCCAACGAGGTCGCGGAGGCGCGAGCGGGTTGGGTCGCCCGTGGCGACGCCGAATCTCTCGCAGCCGGGCTTGTCGAGGCGCTCACGTCGACCTCGGAGCTCGGGGTCCGAGGGGGGAACGCTGTCCGGCTGGCACGCGAGAAGTACTCTTGGCCGGCCGTCGGGCGGCAGCTACTCAGCGATTATCTGCGCCTTGGTTAACCGGGTAGCGCCTCCGGCCGGTCGCCGCGCGCACACCATTGCACCACCGCTTACCGCGGCGAGGTCTCTTCGGTAGCCGTTCGCCGTTCCGTCGGGAAGCAGCTTCGCGAGCTCGTATCCCAGGTCCAAGAGAACCGATTGGGCCCACCCGGGTCTGTAGCCAGCCCGCTCCTCGGCCCAGTCGCAAAACTCGAAGATGATTTCTGGCGGCTCGGGGCGGGCGAGCAGTTCTTGTGCGCCGAGGAACACATCCGCCTCGTAGCCTTCCACGTCCACCTTGACGACGTCGACACGACCGACGCCCAACGCGCGGAGAAGGTCGTCGAGCGTCTTCACTTCCACCGAATGAGGTAGCGATGAAAACTGCGGTGCGAAGGAGCCCATACCGAAGCTAGATCCCGGTGCCTCATAGAACTCTCGTATGCCAGAAGCAGACCCGGCTGCTGCCGCAACGACATCGATGGCCTCGAGTCCGTTCTGTTTCACGTTCATCCGGAGGTAGCTGGCAATCGATTCCGAGGGTTCCACCGCAACGACGCGGAGCCCGGCTCCGAGCTCGAAGGCAGCGCTAACCGCGTGTGCTCCTACATTAGCGCCGACGTCGACCAACGTCGCCACGTCGCCGGCGAGGCGCAGGCGGTCGACGATCCAGCGGTGTACGTCCTGCTCGTAGATCCCGTCCGTCAAGAGATGCAACGCGATCGGTTCGCGGATAGACGGCACCGTCATCTGCAGGCCGCTCTCGAGACGAACGGTCACGGGCGCGTCGTCGAACGAGCTGAGCCACCAGCGGCCGAATCGGGTCTTCCCCCGCATGCCGCACGGCAGACGCCGCAGAAGACCGAGTACCCAGCTCGTACCAACATCGCGCATTCTCTGAATACTAAGCGACCACGAGGACCACCCAATCGGCGTGCGGGATCCTGCTCAGCAGGGTAGCGCGCCGTGAACCTCCACGAATCTGGTCTCGGCCGGGCCAATGGTCTTGAGCCTCGACGAAACAGCCGACTTCCCGAGGTAGCGCGGGACTCCCGGTCCGCTTCCTCGTGGTGAAGCTCGCACAACACGAGCGGCCTGTACTTGACGAGGGTAGCTCGAGCTCCGGCGAGAACACCGATCTCGGCCCATTCGACATCGATCTTGAGCAGGCTTGGAGGCGGGAGCCGGCCGCTCTTCATCAGTTCGTCGAGCCGGCCACTTCGACGTCGAGATCTCCGCATTCATCCAAACCTCCGTCGGGGGGCGAGCGCACTAAGAAGCGCGTGGTTCCCGAACGATCAGAAATGCAACTGGGACGACTTGGAGCGGTCCAGATCGTTCATCGCCAAGTGCTGATTCAGCAACTGAGGTTTCGCGGCACGGCCTCGAAGGTCACGACGCGACTCGCAGGAAATGCAGGAAGGACGAGCATCGAGATGACGCCGACGTTCGCCCCGATGTCGTAGAGCACACCTGCCCGGG
>CAZXSG010000123.1:0-8534 GCA_964643185.1 uncultured Holophagales bacterium | reverse complement strand
GGGGCAGGCGGCGGTCGGCCGCGGGGCGCGCGGGCGCGCCGGGTCGTCTCGGACCGGCGCGGCGAGGCTTCGCGTCGGCTCGGGGATCTCGACGTACTCGTCGACCTTCCGGAGGATCGGAAGCCCCGGGAACGGATGCTGCTCCAGCTGGAACTGGCGCGCACCGGCCACGCTTCGTGTGTAGACCACGACATGCTTCGCCCTGTTCCAGAAGACGGAGATGCGGCCGAGCCGCTCGACCGCCATGGTCGCGACGCGCCCCATCTGGACGTCCGCGCGAATCGTCGTGCGTCCCTCGTCGTACGACGCCTTCACCGTGCCCCAGCCGCCGAGGCTCGAAAAGCGCGGAGCCTCGACGTCGGCAGAGGTCGAGCGCCGGTCGCGGAAGACGGCTTCGAGGATGGAGCGCGACTCGAACGCCCACGCGTAGCTTCCGGCGAGATCGGGGCCGGAGTCGTTTTCGCGCGGTGGGCGCGGGAACCCGGGGGGCAATCCACCCGCGACCGGCGGGAGGAGTCTTGCCGTGTCGCGGAGCACGAATGAGAGGCCATCCCGCTGGCCGAGCGACACCGGGCGCGTTGCGGACGCGTCGCCGAAATCGTCGAACGACGCCGGATCCCATGGCTCTAGAACCGAGAGCCGGGAACGCACGGCGCGACGCAGCACGTCCCAGCGAGACCCCCCCTCCTTCAACAGCTCGAGCTGAGATCTCGTCGCGCGCCAGCGCGGCGAGAGCGGGCGAGGGCCGGCGAGCGCGCCGAGGAGCGACGTCATCTCGGCGAGGCGCAAGCCGCGCGGCGCGGCCGTCCCTTCGATTCCGTAGAGCAGCTCGAAACGGAGCGAAAGGAGGGGCGCGCCCGGAGCACGCTGGCCGGGGTAGCCGAGGACCCGTCGCAGGTTCCACGGAGCCTCGGAGAAGCGCTGCCGAAAACCGCCCGTCCTCAATCGAAACCGGGCCGGCGGTGAGAAGCGGTACGCGACGAGCTCGCCCGGCCGGACGTCCTGGAGCGACGGGGCGAGGCTCTTTCGGCGGTGCATCGCCTCGCCAACCGCCTGAGGCGGGAGCACGAGATCGAACGGCGCAGCGCCGGTCGCGATCTCCCAGCCGTCCCCGTCTCCGTTCGACCAGTTCGCGATCTCGCTGCTCACGCCGAAGAGGAGGTCGTCTTCGTCGAGCCCGGTCTCGACCTGCGCGACGAGGAAAGGCTCCGGGTCGATCACGAGAAGCTTGAGGGGCGCGCCCGCCGTCGACGTCTCGCTCCGCGAGAGGCGGAGCGTGAGCTGCTGCGAGAACGTGGCGCCGATCGCCTCCTCGACGTCGAGCAGTGCTTTCGCTGCGACGTTGGTCCCGCTGTCATCGGGGCGGAGCAGGACCAGAGGCCGGGCGCCGTCCGGGTCGACCCCCGGGACGCGGTCCTGGCCTCCGGGAAGCACCTGGGCGACGGGGAGGAAGAGCTTGGCGGCGCGTCGTGTGACGACGAGCCCTTCGGCGCCAGCGTCTGCCGAAGCGCTGAACCCGCCGTCGCCCTCGCCGTCCGATGCGTCGCCGCTCGGCTCGCCCATGGCCAGGGCGAACGCTCCCGCGCGGAGGCGCGGCCCCGGCCTGGCCGTCGGCCGGACAGGCCGGGCGGTCCAGTCGACGAGGGCGTTGCCCGAGTGCGCGTCGATGAGGTCGAAAGCGAAAGGCAGCGCGGCCGACGACTCCGCCTTCGCCCCGTGGAAAGTCGCCGTGACGCGGGATCCGGGAGCGCCGCTGAGCCGCAGCGTGCGGACGGCGACTGCGATGGGAGCCGGGCGCGCGAGCCCGAACCGCACGTCCGTTTCGCGGATCGTCGAGCTCGGGGCGGAATCGACCACCGTGTAGAAGACCCGGCATGGAGGGCTGCCGCCGGCCGCCTCGAGATTCGGAAAGAACGTCGCCGCCTCACTGGCGCGGACCGTTCTGAGCGATCTCAGGACGGGGTCGACCACCTCTTCGTTCCAGACGCCGAGCGCGAAGGAGAACGGTGCGTCGACTGAGACGAGCCAGGCGAGATCACCCGAGTCGAGGACCGTTTGCTCCTGACGGAACGTCACGAAGGGCACGGTCGACCCCGCCACTGTCCGCTCCGGCCATCCGGCTTCGGGCAGTCGTGTCGAGAAGGGAAGGAGCCGGGCGTCCCGCGGGACGATCGGCAGCTCGCTTTCCACCACGAGCCGAAACGCCGCCGAGGCGTCGCCGGGAACCCTCTCGAAAGCGATCCGCCGGCGGAAGGGGCTGGACAGGAGCGGAGCGCGTCGCAGGCCCAGGAAGTCGAAGAGGACGGGCGAGGTGTCGCCGGGTGCGACGTCGCCGGCGAGCCGCGTTTGATCCAGAGCCGCGAGGGGCAGCGGCAGCGTTCCCGGAGCCGCCGCGAATCCCGTTGCCTCGAGCTCGTCGACTCGCAGGCGGTCATCGCCTTCCGACACCACGAGCGTCGTCGACAACAGCGATTGTGCGCCGGCTCCGGCGGCCTTCACGAGCGCCCGGATGCCCACTGCGAGACGGACGCGCCGATCACCCTGAACGAGCACGAGGTCGGCCGCCCGGGTCGCCACCAGCGGGAGGTCGAGAGCGAGACGGCCATCGAGGTCGAAGACGCGCAGGCGGTCGACGGCGGCCGAGTCGGCAGCGCGAAGGAACCGGCCAGCATCCCGGGTGATCGCCAGGATGCGATGGCCGGCGGAAAGACCCTCGACCACGAGCCGACCCGTCGGTACGTCCGTCATGTCCCTCAAAGACCTTTCTGGTGCATCAGAAAGCCCGGTGCCCTCTTGCGCCCGAGGCTCAGGAACGCCTTTGCTTGGAGAACGCGGTCGTCGCCCCAGCTCCAGAGGAGGCGCCAGCACATGACGGGGACCGGCGGGTTCAGCGTCTTCAGGGCGGGGAAGCGGCCGATCTCGGCAAAAGCGCCTTCGAGGTCCGTCGTCAGGGCCGGGTCGTCGTCAACGTCCCTGGCGGCGGCGGTGAGTCGATTGTAGAGAGTCGTCTCGTCGGCGCCGGTGAGCGCGTCGACGCTCTTCGAGACGGCAGGCCCTTCCGAGATCCTCTTCCCGAGCCCGTTGGCGACGAACCCGCCCTGGACGAGGGTTCCGGGGACGTTCACGTGCCATCTCAAGAGGCAGGCGACGGAGAGCTCGGATCGGAACACCTCGCCGAGGGTTGCCGCCGTCCCGTCCGACCGCTTCGGCACGGGATCGCTGCTTCGGAACGGCGTGGCCAGGAGGTTCCGGAGCCGGATCCGCGCGAAGTCGTAGTCGATCGGCGGAAGCTCGGGCGCGCGCGTCAGCGCCTGAAAGCGAAAGAAGGCATGCCAGGAGCGATAGGCGTGCTTCTCGTCCGCGGGGATCGGCCGTTTCCAGGGCGTCGCGTACTTGCGCTGCTTTTCGTCGAAGAGCGCCGTGCCGTCTGTGCCCCAGACGGTCTTGGGCTCGAGGCCCCAGGGCACCACATAGCTTGCGAGGCCCGGCGCGCGGCCCGTCGCGTAGGCGAGATAGGCAGCTAGCTCCCCGCCGGAGAGCGTGTAGTGGACGCCGCCCGCGGATACCAGCCCGGCGTCATAGGCATTCAGGCTGTCGAGATAGCCGTTGCACTCCCGTTCGTAAACGGCGCGGATGACGCGGTACGTCGACGCGGTCCTGTCCGCGTCGGACGGCGGGTTGCTGTCCTCGGTACCGGGCGGCGGAAACGCCGCGAGGCCGACCAACGACGGGACCAGCTCCACCCTCGGCTTGGCAGGTGCCTTCGTGTAGGGACCTCCCCACAATTTCGGCGTGTACTTCCCGACGGCAACCCGCTCCGGGGGCGAGCCCGGCGTCAACGGGTAGAAGTTTCCCGAGTAGTCGCGAGCGAAGAGCCGCAGAAGGGGGTCCTTCACGTCGTCCCAGGCCCAGACGTTCTCGTTCGCGCACGTGCGACGCTCCATCGGGTGCCCACAGGATTCGGCTCCTCCGACCTTCCACGCTTCGATGACGACCGGGCAGCGGAGACCGGCGTCCTTCCATGCGTCCAACGCGGCTCGGGTCTGCGGCCCCAGGATCCCGTCGGGGTCGTCCTTGTAGCGCTGATCGTCCGCCAGCTCGATCGACTCGAGCGTATCGGAATAGACGCCAACGGCGGGAAGCGACGGTTTCGCCGCTCGATCGAGGCTCGCGTACCCCTGGAACTCGAGGACGCCCGCGCGGAGGGAGCTCCTCGCGATGCCGAAGCCGAGGCTGGTGAGGAGCTGGGCGTCGTCGGCGTCGCTCATGAGCTTTCGTCTCGATGCGGGAGACGTTCGGTCGGGGCGCTGGCGGGCTTCGGCATGGCACTTACCCAGGAGTGCCCCTGGGTTCAGAATTTGAATACACGTGATGGGAAATTGCAGGGCTGGAAGGCGAGGGCGCGCGTTGGCGAGTCTAGTTCAGGCGTTCAGTGGGCCCGAAGGTGCGCCGGCGTGTCGAGCCAGGCCGAGGTCTTCTCGTGCACGATCGACGACGTGGGCGACGGGCCGTCCGGGACCTTCCCGAACGCCGCCCGCACGTCGGGCGCGAGGTTGCAACCGGTGGCCTCGCGAAGAGGCTCCTCGGGCGCCACGACGCGCCAGGCCATGCGCGGCTCGGGACGGTAGAACCGGTCGTCGCCGCTCGGACCGGGCAGGCTCACGCCGATGGGAGAAGAAGGATCCGCCGCTTCCTCCATCGGGACGAGGTACACGTCCGACGCCGACTCGAGGACGCGCGACCACGGGTTCGTGGCATCGAGGATGTGCCAGCGCCCGCCCAGGAGCACCGCGTTCCACGCATGGAGAACGCCGTTGAGGCGGCCCTTCACGAGCCGCGATTCGAGGCCCATCACCTGGAAGAGCACCTGCAGATACAGTGAGTGGTGGCGACAGACGCCGTAGCTCTCGTCGTAGAGCTGGTCGAGCGCGACCGACCGGCCGTCCTCGGGCGGCGCTCCGGCGGGATGGTTGGTCATGTGGTGGAACAGCTCCCGCGAAATCTGGCGCACCGTGGCCTCGGGCCCGAGGTGACGCTCGAGCGTCGCGAGGAGCAGGTCCCGCGACTGTGCGAAGAGAGCGCGCTTGTTCACCCGGATCTTCTCGCGGCGCGGACGCGGCGCCGAGCCCAGCGGGTTCCGGCCCAGATCGCTCAGGCCGTCGGGCAGGTAGGTCGGAACCGAGCCGCAGCGCACCGTGTCGCTGGGCGGATACAGCACGTGGTCGAGCGTGAGCACGAGCTCGAGATACGCGTCGAGATACCGCACCAGCCTCGAGAAGCGTGCCGTCGCGCTGAGCCGCGCGTCCCCGAGAATCGACCGCAGGTTGCGGACGGCCGCCGCCTGGCACGCTTCCGGCTGCAGCACGAACGGCTCGAGGATCTCGTCGAGGCTCTCGATGCCTTTCACGAGGCCGCGTCCGCCGCCCGGCAACAGCCGGTAGTCGGTCAGCACGTTCACCTTCGTTCGCAGCATGGCCGCGCCGAGGGCCTGCTGCTGAACCGAAAGGACGGTCGCGTGTGCCCGGACGCTCATGGGTTGCAGTCTGATGCGTTCGCGGTGCCGAAACTGCGAGCGGCGTCACGCTTCGGGCGGCGTTTCCCCTTTCTTCTCCTTGAACGGGTTCCGTTCCGGAGCCTCGTCGTGGTGGACGCCCGAGAGCACGGCCTTCACGACGGCGTTCAGCATCGGGACGCGGTGCCTGAGGAACACATGGAGCGGCTCGGGCCTCGCGCCGAGCCGGGCCTTGGGCTCGAGCGCCGTGCGCCCGAGCGACAGGCGGCGTCCGCCGAGAGCGATGGCGTCGGCCACACAGAGTTGCAACAGACGGAAATACAGAGGCAGCTCCTCGTTGCGCTTTCTGTCGAAGCCGATGTGGTAGCCGAGGACGCCGTCGCGGTCTCGGAGCGTGGTGACGAAGCCAACGATGTCGCCGTCCTCGCCGTCGACGCGGAGCACCGTGCAGCGGAACGCGTCGCCGAAGGCTTCCGCGAGCGAGGGCAGGAAATCCTGCGGCAGCGTGAAGAGCCTGAGCTTCGCCTCGCGGTGGACGTCGAGATACAGCGCGTGAAGCCTCTCGGCGTGCGGCCACAGTGCGCTGCCGCGCAGCGTCTCCACAGTGCCGCCCGCCGCGGCCACGTCCTTGGCGATCTTCACGGCGCCCTTGCGGTACTTGGACGCCAGTGCGGAGAGATAGTCGTCGTAGGTCTTCCAGCGCGGGTCGAGCTCGAGCACCATGTCGGGCTCGGTCTCGACGGCCCGGTAGGAGAAGCGGCTCAGCGCGTCGGCCGGGCCGCGCTCGGATGCGGGCAGGTCCTTCACGAGAACGAAGTCTGTGTCTCCCGCGAGGCGGTCCGCACGGCGCAGCCTGTAGAGCGCCTCGGCCACCGCGGGCCACAGGGCCGCGCGGTCTTCCCCTTCGGCGAAGGCGACCCCGTGGAAGCCCCAGCAGAGGAGGTTGCCGCACACGAGAACGCGCTCCTCGAGACGCCCGAGGGGCGAAGGCTTGCCGACCTTGCGGAGCCGGTCGAAGTCGATGCGCACGCTCTGCGCGGCCACGGCCGCGACGGGGTTCCGCCCCCGGAAGATCATCGCGTAGCGGGGCGCGAGGTTCTCGGGGCCCAGCTCCTCGAGGACGCGCAGATACGGCCTCGCGAGGAGGCCCGAGGCGTTTCGCGTGAGGCCGTCCCAGCGCCCGCCGTCGAGGAAGTCGATGCCGTCGGCGAGCGCGAAGCCGAAGCCGGTGGGGCGGTGCCGCTCGCGATGCCTGTCGCGCGCGGCCGTGAGCGCCGCGGCGAGGGATTTCACGGAGGGAAGTGGAGGCATGCCGTATTGTCTCTGTTGTGTCGCCCACCGTCGCGCTCGCCGTCGTCGTGATCTTCGTCGCTCTCATCCTTCTCGAGAGCCGCCGGCAGACGAAGCTCTACGGCAAGGCGAGCGGGAGCGGCAACCTCGGAGCGGCCGGGATGCTCGAGCTGCAGAAGATCCTGCAGGCCGACCGCAAGGTCGACGTGATGATGGCCGAGATGAAGAAGGAAGACGCCGAGGTCGACGGGCAGGGCGAGGGCGCTCCGCCCGAGCCGGAAGGCGTCGCGCGCCTCTCCAAGCACCGGAAGCGTCCGTCCGGGTGAACGCCGGTCTGCGCTGCGTCGTCCTCGCGGCGCTCCTTCCCCTGGTCTCCTTCGCCGAGCCGATCCCGCGCGTGCCGCAGGGCGGGCTCGCGATGTGGCCGCCGGCGACGGGGGTCACGCAGTGCGGCAGCCGAGGTGAGGTCTACGCGCCCGTCGCCGGCGCCTGCTATTACCCCGTGGATCTCGACGACGCGAGGGGAACGAAGACGGTCTTCCGCCTGCGGAACGGCGTGCGCGAGGACACGGCGTTCGAGGTCGTGGATGGCGGCTTTCCCACCGAGCGGATCCGTCTGCCGAATAGCCGGCACCTGAAGCTCTCGAAAGCCGACCTCGCGCGCGCGGCCCGGGAGCTCGAAGAGGTGAAGAAGGCGCTGGCCTCGCGAACGGAGCGGACCGGGACGTTCACGATGCCGCTCGGGCCGCCCGTATCGCCGCTTCCCCCGGGGCGGAACTTCGGCACGAAGCGCATCTTCAACGGCGAGAAGAAGGGGCCGCACAACGGCATCGACTACCCCGTGCAAACGGGCACGAAGGTGCTGGCCATGGAGGCGGCCCGGGTCGTGATCGCCGCGAACCACTTCTTCGCGGGCGGGTCGGTGATCCTCGATCACGGCGACGGCCTCTTCACCATGTCGTTCCACCTCTCGCGCATCGATGTCGCGCGGGGCGACCGGGTGGAGAAGGGGCAGGTCGTGGGGCTCTCGGGTGCCACCGGACGCGTGAGCGGTCCGCATCTCCACCTGGGTGTGCGCCTCCACGGCGCGCGCGTCGATCCGAGGCTCCTGCTTCCCGGCGGGCGCGTCGTCGTCTTCGATTCCCGGTAGAGTCCGTGCGGGAGGAGCTCTCATGAAATGGAATCCAGGAGGACGCAGCGAAAACCTGGAGGACCGGCGGGGCTCCGGAGGCGGCGGCGGCTTCCGCATGGGCGGCGGTGGCGGCAAGCTCGGCATTGGCGGCTTCCTGCTGCTCCTCGTTCTCTCCTTCGTCTTCAAGAAAGACTTTTTCTCCCTCGTGGGAGCCGGAGGCGGCGGCCCCGTGATCTCCACGGAGCCCGCGCCGGGAGGCGCGCCGTCGGCCTCGCCGGAAGAGGAGAAGATGGTCCAGTTCGTGTCCTTCGTGCTCGACGACACGCAGGCCACGTGGAAGAAGCTCGCGCCCGGCTATCGCGACGCGAAGCTCGTGCTCTTCACCGACGGGGTGGATTCGGCGTGCGGCCAGGCGGGATCCTCCACGGGTCCCTTCTACTGTCCGGGGGACGAGAAGGTGTACATCGACCTCGGCTTCTTCAACGATCTCCACCAGCGCTTCCAGGCGCCGGGCGACTTCGCTCAGGCCTACGTGATCGCGCCCGAGATCGGCCCCCCCATGCAGAACCTCCCCGGCCTGGAAGGAAAGGTGCCCCGCGC
>CAZXSG010000122.1:0-8610 GCA_964643185.1 uncultured Holophagales bacterium | reverse complement strand
GACGGAAAGCTATTCGGCCGCGCGCTTCAGGAGCGCGACGGCGGGGGAGACGTACACGGCGAACGCCCTGCGACGCGTGCGTTCCCGCTCGAGCAGGCGGGAGGCGTCTGCCACCCCGCATCCCGAGGTCGACGCGACGATGGTGAACGACGTTCCGGGCGCGAGGCGCGCGACGAAAGCGCAGGGGTTGAAAAGATCCTCCTCGCAGTCGTATCCGCGTTCCTTCTCGACCTGGTACATGAACTGCCGGTACCAGTAGCCGTCGCTCACGACCCGCCGGGCGTCGTGGGAGAAATGCAGCGCGGGCAGGCCCGCCTCCGGCTCGAAAACGAGGAGACCGGCGCTCTCGATGAGGTTCCGGCGGAACGACTCCCTTTCGCTGGCGAGAGCGTGGTGCGACCGGAAAGCCACGAGCGGACGGGCCTCGAGCTGAGCCTCGCCCGTTCCGAGCAGCTCCCAGCGGACGATGACGGCGTCCTCGCCCTGCACGAGGGCGACCGTCTTGCGAAGGCGCGCAGCTCCGAGCTCGTACTCCCAGGTGGGAAACGGGTCCGACGTGAACGACAGGAGGAGCGCGTCGCCCGAGGGGTGGATCACGTCTCCGCGATATCGGTTGACGCCCAGCTCGAACCAGGTATCAGCCACGCAGACGCTCTCGTCGACCTTCGAAAGGAGAAGCGACCGCTCGGCCGGAGGACGGGTCGCGGCGATGAGGAGGCCGTGATAGCGCCGGGTCGCGAGCCCCGGCGCCGTCCCGAGGGCGTAGGCGCCGCGGCCGTTCGTCTCGAGCCATTCGTGGCGGTGTGCGGTGTCCCTGTTCGTGAGGAGGGTTCTCTCGAGGCGTGCCATGTCCTCATTCTCCCCCGGACGCTGTCGAACCACGGCCAACGTCCCGCGCGACACTTGGTACGAAAGATACCTTGCGTAACAAGATATCTGGCGCTACATTGGGGTCGTGGAGAAAGACGGGGAGCGTTCCGAGACCCGCAAGGGAATCGAACGGGAGCTGAAACGAGGCTCCCTCGAGCTCATCGTTCTGCACCTCCTCGCGCCCGGGGAAGCGTACGGCTACGAGATCGTCTCCAAGCTCACGGAAGAAACGGGCGGAGCGCTCGAGGTCACGGACGGGACGCTGTATCCGGTGCTCTACCGGCTCGAGCGGGCGGGCTTCGTCTCGGTGCGCTGGGAGACCCCGCAGCGCGGCGTGCCGCGCAAGTACTACCAGCTGACCGGGGAAGGCCGCGCCGAGCTTGCCGCGCTGACCCTGGAATGGACCACGTTCGCAAAGGCCATGGCGAAGCTGCTTCGCCCGGCCCGGGAGGGGAAATGACGACCGTTGACGCCTACATCGGAAGCGTTCTCGCCCAGCTGCCGCGTTCGACGCCGCTGCGGGAGCAGATCGCGCTGGAGCTCCAGGGGCTCATCGGGGAGCGCGTCGAGAGGGGACAGCCCCTCGCCGAGGTGCTCGCGAACCTCGGCGATCCCGCGGCGCTCGCGGAGTCGTACCTCCTCGCCGTTCCGCTCGTGAGCGCGCCCTTCGAACGGCGCGTCCTCGCAAAGCTCGTCGACGTCGCCCTGGTGCTCTTCACCGTGACGGTGCCGTCCCTCGTCGCGGGATTCCTCCTCTCGCCTGAATCCCGGGGCGAGCTCGTCGTCGCGGCGATGCTGGCGGCCGGCTTCGGCTTCCTCGCCTACACGATCGGCTTCGAGACCGCGCGAGGCCAGACTCCGGGCAAGTCCCTCGTGGGGATCCGTGTCGTGCGCGAGTCGGGCGCCGCGATCGGGCTCGGGCAGGCGATCGTCCGCCAGCTGCCCATCGTGCTCTCGATCTTCTTGATCGACGTCCTGTTCGCGCCCTTCACCGAGAGAAAGCAGCGGGCGTTCGAGCTCCTCTCGAAGACGCGGGTCGTCTGCGCCTAGGCCGATGCTCGAGATCGATGGCCTGGTAAAGGTCTATCCAGGCGGAGTCGCGGCCCTTTCCGGCGTGAGCCTCTCGATTCCACGCGGTATGTTCGGCCTCCTGGGTCCCAACGGCTCGGGCAAGACGACGCTCCTCCGCATTCTCGCGGGCCTCCTCGCGCCCACCGCGGGCCGGGTTGTGAAGGACGGCGTGGACGTGACGAAGGAGCCCGAACGCGTGTGGCCGCGGCTCGGCTACCTGCCGCAGGATTTCGGCTTCTACCCCGGGCTCACGGGACGCGCGATGCTGCGACACCTCCTCGCGCTGAAGGGCGTCTCTTCGCGCCGCGGTCTTTCCGCGCTCGTCGACGACCTCCTCGAGCGGGTGAACCTGGGGTTCGCGAAGGACCGCCGCGTCGAGACGTATTCGGGTGGCATGCGCCAGCGGCTCGGCATCGCGCAGGCCATCGCCGGGGATCCCGATCTCGTCATCGTCGACGAGCCCACGGTGGGGCTGGATCCCGAGGAGCGGCTCCGCTTCTACCGGCTTCTCGCCGAGCTCGCGGAGGACCGCACTGTGGTGCTCTCGACGCACCTCGTCGAGGACGTCGCCATGCTCTGCCCGCGCTTCGCCGTCATCCGTTTCGGGCGCCTCCTGGCCGAGACCTCGCCCTCGGAGGCGCGCGCGGCGATCGCGGGCCGCATCTTCGAGGGCTTCGTGTCGAAAGACGCTCTGGACGCGCTCTCGGCAACGGGACGGGTCACGCAGGCGCACCTCGTGGAGGGACGCAACGTGGTGCGGCTCTTCGTGCCCGACGGCCCGCCACCGGAGGGCCTCGAGCCCGCAGCGCCGACGCTCGAGGACGCGTACATGGTGCTCATGGGCGGGGAACGCCGGGACGCCGTGTGAGCCCGAAACGCATCGGCGTCATCGCGCGCCAGGAGCTGCGCACGCACGTGAGGAGCCCGCTTCTCTGGGCGCTCGCCGGCTGCACCGCGTTCGCGACGTTGACGATCGACGGGGGCTCGATGACCGGCGCGGGTGCGGAGGCGTTCGGAAACTCCCGGTTCGCGCTGGCGCGGGCCTTCAGCCTCACGGGGCTCCTTTTCTACGGGTTCTTCGTGTCGATCCTGGCGGGGATGTCCGTGCCGAGAGACCGTGACTCGCGGGTGGGCGAGCTCCTCCACAGCACGCCGCTCACGCCGGGGGAGTACGTTTGCGGCAAGCTCGCAGGCATCCTCGCGGCGGCCCTTCTCGCGATCACGTTCCACGCCGGGCTCGCGATTCTCTGGTCGGAAAGCGGAGCGCTGTTCGGCGCGCCCGCCGTACACGGCCCGTTCCAGCTCGGCAACTTTCTCTTCCCCGCGCTGGCCTTTCTGGTGCCGGGCGCGGTCTTCTGCGCCGGTGTGAGCTTCGCCGTGGGAGCGCGCACGCGCTCCGCGATGGCGGTGTGGGCAGTGCCCGTCGCGCTGTTCACGGTGGGCATCCTCGGGCTGTCGACGGCTCCGTCGCGCGGCTTCCTCGACGCGCTCTTCACGCTGCTCGATCCCTGGGGGACGCGCTGGCTGAGCGAGAACGTCTTCAGGGCCGATCGAGGCGCCGCGTTCTACAACACCGCGCCGCTACCGTTCGATGCGGCATTCATCGGCACGCGCCTCTTCCTCCTGAGCCTGGCGATCGGCGCCGTCGTCCTGGCGACGCGGCACCTGAGGTCCACGCTGCGCGGCGAAGGGGGAACGCCTTCACGCCGTCCGGCGGTCTCGGAGCCGGTTTCCACGGCCGCGTTCCTGCCTCTCGGCGACCTCGGCATGACCGCGCGCCCGCCGGGCCTCGTGGCCGCGACGCTCGAGGTCGCGCGGGTCGAGCTCAGAGGCCTGGCCGTACAGCCAGGTCCTTACCTCTTCGGCGCGTTCGCGCTCCTCCTCGTGGTGGAGGCCGCGGGCACGATGCGGGGCGTCTTCGATTCCGAGGTGCTCCTCTCCGCCGGAGGCCTCGCCGTGAGCTTCGTTCCGGCCATCAGCGCCCTCGGGTGTCTGCTCCTTCTCGTGGTGGTCGCCGAGTCTCTGGATCGGGGGCGCCGCCACCGCGTCGACGGCCTCGTGCGCGGTGCACCGGTGCCGACGGCCGCGCTGCTCTACGGCCCGCTGCTGGCCGCTGCCGTCCTCGTGTGTGGCCTCGTTGCCGGCTGCGGCCTCGTGGGCCTGGCCCTCGTCGCGCTCCGCGGCGAGGCGTCCGTCGACCCGGCGCCGTTCGCGCTCGTGTGGGGCCTTCTCCTCGCGCCCACGTTCCTGGTGTTCGCGAGCTTCGTGCTGGCGGCCGCGTGCCTCGTGCGGGACCGGCTCGCGGTGTACGCGATCGGCCTCGCCGCGCTCTTCGGCACGGCCGCGCTCCAGCTCTCGGGCTCGATGACGTGGGTCTCCAACTGGCCGCTCTGGGGCGCGCTTCGCGCGAGCGACCTGGGGGCCTTCGAGATGGACGGCCTGGCGCTGCTCCTGAACCGCCTGACGATGCTGGCCCTCGCGGCTTTCCTCTCGAGCGTGGCCTTCGCCGTGTTCCGGCGGACGGAGCACGGCCGGCCCGCGGCTCAATCCTGGGCGCGTCTCGCGACCTTCGCGTTCCTCGTGGCCGTTCCCGCAGGCGCGCTCGCCTACGGCGTTCACACGGGGCCTTCGGGTGGAGAGGCCCGCGCGCGGGACCTCGAGTACTGGCGCCTCAATGTGGCGACGTGGGCCAACGCGCCGCTCGCGACCCTCACGCGCGTGGACGTGCGGGTCGCGCTCGAGCCGCGTGATCGGCGCCTGCTGGTGTGGCTCCGGGCGTTCCGCCCTACGCACCTGCGCGTCGACGGAACGTTCACCCTCGTGAACGAAACGGGAACCGCGCTCGAGCGCCTGCCGTTCACCGTGGGGCCGGCGTTCCGCGGAGTTCGCTGGTCGGTCGACGGCGCCGCCGCGTCGGCCGAGGATCGCTCGGGCCTCCACCTCGTGAAGCTCGCGTCGCCGCTCGGAACAGGAAAGGAAGCCGTCGTCGGCTTCGGGTACGACGCGGTGTTTTCCGAGGGTCTGACGCGGAGCGGAGGCGGCATCTCGGAGTTCGTGCTGCCGTCGGGTGTGCAGCTCAACACCCTGGGACCCAACTTCCTGCCGGTGCCGGGCTTTCTCGAGGGCATCGGCGTCGACCGCGACAACCGCGTGGAGCCGCGCGAAGAGCTGGCCGACGCATGGACGGGGGAGCTGCCGCCCGTGACCGGCGCCCGCGGGTCGCGCCCGATCACGAGCCGCATGGAAATCTCCGCGCCGAGCGAATACACGGTGAACGCCGTGGGCGACAAGACCTCGGAACGCACGGCGAACGGGAAAACGACGGTGGTCTTCGAGGCCGACGGCGTGCGCTTCCTGAACCTCCTCGCCGGGCGATGGGCGGTGCGGCGGGGCGAGGGCGCGGCCGTGTTCCATCACCCGGCGCACGGCGCGAATGCCGACGAGATCCTGAAGGCGCTCGTCGCCGCGCGCCGCCACTATTCCGATTGGTTCGCTCCGTATCCGTGGAAGGAGCTGCGGCTCAGCGAGGTCCCCGATCACGTCACCCGCGCGCAGAGCTTTCCCACGAACATCTCGATGTCGGAGGGCATGGGCTTTCGCACGGCCGGAGGCGGACTCCGCCTGCCCACCATCGTGACGGCGCACGAGGCCGCGCATCAGTGGTGGGGCCATCTCCTGACTCCGGGCCGGCATCCGGGCGCCGACGTCCTCATCGAGGGCATGGCCAACTACGCGACGCTGCGGTTTCTGGAGGCCGAGCACGGAGTCGCCGCGCGCGTCGCTTTCGCCCGAAAGCTCGAGGAGCGCTACCTGGACGCGCGGCGCGTGGACGCGGAGCTGCCGCTCGCGCGCCTTCCCGTCGAGCCCGGCGCCTCGGACGAAACCGTATCGAGCGAGAAGGGCGCCTGGGTGCTGTGGATGCTCGAGCAGCAGGTGGGACGCGAGCGGATGCAGGACGGGCTACGCGCCTTCATCGAGCGCTTTCGCGGCAGCCTCGATCACCCGGCGCTCCCGGACCTCATCGAGACGCTGCGCCCCGCGGACGCCGCCGCGGCCGCAGCAAGGGACTTCCAGGCTTTCGTGGACTCCTGGTTCTTCGACGTCGTGCTGCCCGAGATCCGCGTGCGCGACGTGGACGTGCAGCAGATCGAAGGGGGCTCTCGCGTCGCGGCGACGCTCGAGAACGTGGGGACGGGCACGGTGCGGGTCGTCGTTTCGGCGATGCGCGAGGTACCGTCCGCGGACGCGCGGACCTCGGTGGCGCTCGCTCCGGGGCGTCCCCGGCGGATCGAGTGGGCCGTGCCGTTCGAGCCCGCGCGGCTGGTGGTGGACCCCGACGCGCTCGTGCTCCAGCGGTCGCGCGTCGACCTTCGGCTCCCTCAGGCTCGCGAACGATTCAGCAGCAGCGCGATCGGCGGAAAGAGGAGCCAGGGCACGAGGTAGAAGATCGTGAGGAACCAGTAGATCAGCGGGAAGAAGATGCCGTACCCCAGGTACACGGCGCAGTAGAGCGTGTCGTAGAGCGCGAGCGGCACGGTGAAGTAGAAGGAGATCCAGATCGCGCGCTGCATCCTTCGCTCGGGACTGCTCCGCTGGAGGACCACGATCGCGATGAGCGCGATCGCGACGGTGAGGAGCGTGCAGCCAATTCCGAGGACCCAGGTCTTGTACTGGAGGTAGTACCGCGGAAGCCCCGCGAGGAAGAAGAGGCCCCAGCAGATCGAGCCCTGAGCGAGAAGGCTCAGGTGGCGCGTCAGCGTCATGCCGCGGGTCGAGGCTCGATCACTCATTAGCTCACCAGCTCACCAGCTTACGATGCCGGTTGCTTTGTAGTGCCAGCCCTTCAGCCCGAGCTGCACGTTGGTCTTGGTGTCGAGGACGTAGCCCTGGTACCACAGCTCGACGCTGATCTTCGCGGCCGCCAGGTAGGCGCCCATGGTTCCGAAGGTGTCCTGCAGCACGTAGTCGGGGCCCTGCTGGTTGGGTGAATAGCTGTCGACGATTCCCTCGGCGATCACGGCACCGCCCGCGCGGTAGCCGAACTTGAAGGCCTTGTTGTTCACGACCTCGCCGTCCTCTTTCCACTCCGTGAGAATGCCCTTCGGCTTGTAGATGAGGCCTCCGTAGGGTCCGGGCTCGTACCCGGGCGGAACGGCGAACTGGCCCGACATGTCGAACGGCTCGTTCGTTTTCGACCAGACCCTGTCGGACAGCTTGTCTGCCGGCGTGCCCGAGAGCTTCCCCGCCTGAATGGTCGCGGTCCCCTTGATGCGCTGCCGGTATTCGTACCGGGCGACGTCGGGCAGGTTCGGATCCAGCTTGAGAGTGATGTGGAAGCGGCCGCGCATCTGCCAGCGCGTGCCACCCGCGTCGGGCCTCAGCGCGAGGTCGATCGAGGTCCAGTGAGAGAACTTGATGATCGGGTCCAGCGACCCGCCGCCGCTCGGGAGCTTGTACGGGTACTGACGCAGGGTGCTGGCTTCCTGCTCCCGGCCGGACTGCATCGCCTCGGCGATCAGGACGCCGAGCGTGGACGGCCCCATCATGCCGTCGGCATCGAGCTTCACGTGTGCCATCGGGCGGATCGCCGAGGCCTGCCACTTCGCGATCGCCTTGACCGACTGCGAGTCCCAGGTTCCCGTCGTCTGGGCCTGAACCCGGGACTGGATCGTTCCGATGACCGGCTGCGAATAATTCAGCGAGTTGTTGTACGTGATGGCCTTGGCGACGTTCAGGCTCAACGATTCCTCCTCGAGTCGGGGCAGGATATCGGCTCCCTGCGAAGGTCCCTGTGATCGAGGTCAGCGATCCGGCGAAGGATCGCGTCCCTGCCCGTAAACGAAGAGCCTGTCCGGGCGTCCATCATTCACTCGGATGAACAGCACGATTCACACGCGTTCTGCGCTTCTGGCTCTCCTCTTTGCCCTCGTTGCAGGTCCCGCGTCCGCCGCAACGTGGCTCCTGCCGGGTGTCGCGAACACGTCGGGCGCGAACGGAACGCGCTTCGAATCGCGCGTTCTGGTGACGAATCTCGAGTCCGCTCCGGCACGCGTCGAGCTGCACCTCGTGCCCTCCGCGAACACCGCCGCGCCCTCACCGGTCGTGCGCAACCTGGCCGCGGGGGAGACGCTCGTCCTCGGGAACGCGCTCGCCGAGCTGTTCGGCCTTTCGGGTGTGTTCGGGACGCTCTCGGTGTCGTCCCCCTCGCGCCTCGCGCTTTTCGGGGTCACCGCCAACGTCGCGCAGCCGGCTACCGAGTACGGACTCGCGCTGCCGCTCCTCGCGGAGGAGTCCGCACTGGGTCCGGGGGAGACGGGCCACGCGCTCTGGCTCGCGAACACGTCCATTGCGCCGCCGTCGCGCACGAACGTCACGGTCGCGCTCCTCGAGCCCGGCTCGTCCGTGTTCGTCTCGCTGTTCGATTCCACGGGCTTCATCCGCGGCTCGCGGATCATCTCGTCGGACGCTCCCGTGACCTGGCAGACCTCCGTGGCCGATCTGGCCGAGGACTCGGAGCTGCCCGACGGCCGCGTCGAGGTGCGTGTCCGGAGCGGACGCGCGGTGGCGTACACGTCCGTCGTCGACGACGTGACGGGCGACGGCATCGCCGTCCCGGCCGAGCGCGTCCCGGACACCCCAGGGCCGCCGCCCCTCGACCGGCCGCCGCGG
>CAZXSG010000121.1:0-8625 GCA_964643185.1 uncultured Holophagales bacterium | reverse complement strand
GGGAGGGGGCCCCTAGGAGGGGCAACGACCGGGCGCCCGGCACAGCTCGCGAAGAGGGGGGTCGGCCCAGGTACGACGGGGGGGGGGGGCAAGGCGAAGGGACCCCTCTTCCGCTCCACGGGGGAGCGCATCGGATCCGTGGCTCCGGGGTTCGTGCCCAGGTTCGACGCTGCGCTCACGAACAGGACCGAGTTTCCCGAGTCGTCGATCGCGAGGGCAAACTCCGTCGAGTCGTTTCCGTGCGCGCTCGGCGTGGCCGCGTGGCTCGCGAGGTGCAGGCGATTCCAGCGTTCTTCGTAGACGAAGGCCTGCCGCGTTTCGGTGGCGCCGAGCCCCGGTTGGAACGCGCATCCGTTGAACGCGAGGGCCGCGCCGTCTCCGCTCAGCCTGGGCTCCGAGCAGGTCGCCCGCGCCAGCGTTCCATCGGACCAGCGGCTCACGAGCCTCACGTCCGGCCACGCGACATCGAAGAGAAAGACCTGGGGATCCTCGAGTTCGCCCGCCTCCGGAACCAGGTTCGGTGCCCGCGAGAGAAAGGCGACCCG
The DNA here is from genome assembly GCA_964643185.1 of uncultured Holophagales bacterium. Taxonomy (GTDB): domain Bacteria; phylum Acidobacteriota; class Thermoanaerobaculia; order UBA5066; family UBA5066; genus JAEUQS01. Next base: position 8,080 of record CAZXSG010000121.1, on the reverse strand, counting down.
GTTGCCGTCGCGACTGATCTCGCCGTTCGCACAGTCGCCGAGAGCCGCGGCGAGACTCCCCGCGGCGTGACTGACCCGGGTGACGGAGGACGTCTGTCGATCGAATCGATAGAGGTTGAGAAACTCGGAAAACGGAAGGCCGGCCACATCCTGCGCGCGACTGTGAAAGAGCAGGTAGCGTCCGTCGTCGCTCAGCACGCGATGAGGGCCGAGACCGCTTTCTCCCCCGGCCGGCTGTCCATTGGCCGCGCGGGTGACGAGTCGTGTGCTTCCTGTGACCCGGTCGAAGAGGTACACGTGCGCGGCCGGCTCCCCTTCGAGACTGGGCTCGACGAGATTCCGTGCGCGCGACACGAAGGCGATGGTCGAGCCGTCCGCCGAGATCCGGCTCTCCGAAGAGCTCCGATCGCCCGCAGCGGCCCCAGACGCCGCGCGCGAAACGAGCACGAGAGACCCCGTGTCGCGCGACCAGAGATAGACCTGGGACAGTCCATTCGGCGGAACGTCGGCACCGATGTCGAGCGCCCGGCTCTCGAATGTCGCGAAGCGTCCGTCGTCGCTCACGGAGATCCGTGTTCCCTCGATCTTTGCTCCCACGCTCGGATCGACGGTGCGCGAGACGAGCGAGATCGCGCCCGACGCCCGGTCGAACGCGAACCAGGCCCCACTCGCGGGTGCATCGAGGCCATTTCCGACGGCCCCCGAGGACCGAAAGAAGATCGTCGAGCCATCCCCGCTCGAGGCTCCGAGACGGCCTTCCGCCGCAGCGACGTTCCGGGATCCCGACCAGTTTACGAGGTCGGTCCGGCCCGACTCGCGATCGATCACGGCAACCCCTCCGGAGCGGGGCGGCGCCAGGGCATCGGTGAACGCATTGGCCTCGAGCGCGCAAAACGCCGCGACCCGGCCGCTCCGGCTGATCGAGAGCTGATCGAACTCGACGAGCGCGGCCTGCGACGGGTCGCCAGCGATGGAGAGAGGCTCGACCTGAGAGGTCGACGCGTCCCAGCCGTAGAGCGTCGGGCCCGCATCGAAATCCCGGATTCCGACGCCCAGATTCGAGACGTACAAGCTGAAGGCGACGTGCCGGCCGTCGCCGGAGACGACGAACCGGGGATAGTTCACGACGTCCAGGGAGATGCCAGCGTAGCCGTCGAAGGTCATCGGCCGCACGTCCTGCCGGGATCTCTCGAAGACCCACATCCTCGTGGCGAACGAAAGGGACTCCGTGTCCAGACTGGCGAAGGCGATGAGACCCCCGTCGTCGCTCATCGTGGCCAGGTCCTGCACGAAGCCCCCGATCGCCTGTGTGGGCACGCCGGGCCGGTGGCTCACGAGCTCCGCGACCCCGGTCGATCGGTGAAAGAGGAACACATCCTCCTGGTCCCTCGGGTCGTCTTCCATGGCCACGAGATCCCGCGCGGCGCTCCACAGCAGCACGAGCTCGCCATCTGCGCTGATCGCGACGGGGCTCGCCTCCCGGTCACCCGCCGTCTGGGTGCCGGGCCGGCGGCTCAGAAGCCGGGTCGTGCCGGAGATCCGGTCGTAGAGGAAGGCATCGCTCCTTTCGTTCTTGTCTGTCGTACCTGGCACCAGACCCGGAGCGGGAATGCTGCTCCTGAAGGCGAGGTACCGCCCATCCGCGCTCAGCAGCGGGTTCAACGAAGCGCGAAGCGGTACGTCACTTCGGCTCACGAGCACGTTCGCACCCGTCGCCCTGTCGTGTAGATAGACGTTCGCGCCAGGGAGCGTGCCAGCCACCATGTCCGTGCCGTTGTTCACGAACGCGACGAACCGCCCGTCCGCGCTCATCGAGAGCTCCCAGCAACTCCCTTCCGCGGGATCCGGGGAACCCTCCTTGTGACTCACGAGGGTTCGAGACTGGGTCGTGCGATCGAACACGATCACCTGTCCAGAGGTAGGACCGTCTCGCGAGACGTACGCCGTGAGGCCTCCGTCCGCCGACATCGCCAGGTAGGAGCCCGCCCGTCCGAGATGGGTCGTCGCGCCCGAAACGCGATGGAACAGGAACATGCCGGGAGCGCCTTCAGGCGTCAGGTTCGTGGCGTCGCTGTAGAAGGCGATGGTGCTGCCGTCCGCGGAAACCCACACCGCGAAGCAGTTCCCGTTGGCGTGGGACGAGGGACCGGGGGCGCGGCTGATGAGTGTCGTGACCCCCGAGACCCGGTCGCGCAGGAAGACGGACAGCATGCTGTTCTCGTCGGTCGGGCCAGGGAGCACGTTCCTGGCTCGGCTGATGTACGCCACGAACCTGCCATCGCGACTCACGGAATACCTGTTGGGATACACCGTGGTGGTCGTGCTCATGGGATTGGCCCGCGCGATTAGGTCGACCGAGGCTCGCGCGGGCGCCATCAGGAAAGCGCAGAGCGTCAAGGAAGCGAAAAGCGGGGAGATGGGCCTCATGGGCGAGACCTCCGTATCGACACGATACCCGAGTCGTGTAACTTCGGCCTTCGAAACGATCGTGAGGTGGAAATCGTGAAACGTCTCGTTGCGGCCCTGGCGCTGCTCGTCTCTCTTCCGGCACTCGCCCACAACTTGAGGCTCGTGAATCCCGCGGCCGCGCTCGACGGCGCGAACGCCGTGGTCTCCGTGGACGTCTCGTGGGACACGTCGTGGCGCGACTCCGTGAACTGGGACGCGGCCTGGCTCTTCGTGAAGTACAGGAAGGACGGCGGCGCGTGGAAGCACGCGACGCTCGACACGGAGGACGCGCGCCACGGCGCCGCCCAAGGCTCCGCGATCACCGCGGTGAGCGATGGCAAGGGCGTCTTCGTGTACCGCGCGGCCACGGGCTCGGGCTCGGTGAGCTACCCGGGCACGCGGCTCCGGTGGAACCTCGCGGCCGACAGCCTCGCAAACCTCGCGGGCGTCGAGTTCAACGTCTACGGCATCGAGATGGTCTACGTGGCCGAAGGGGCGTTCAGCCTGAGCGCCCAGGAGTCCACGAGGCTCCTCTGCGAGTTCGTCTCCGCCGAGGGCTCGACGACCCAGATCACGAGCGAGGCGGCGCTGCCCGCGGGAGCGATCCGCTGGATCGCCGACGGCTCGGGCGTCGGCACCGGCAACCAGATCTCGGCCAACGGGAAGACCTACTACGGCTCCGACGCCCTCTCTGCGAAGTATCCCAAGGGCTTCGGCGCGTTCTACGCGATGAAGTACGAGACCAGCCAACAGCAGTACGTGGACTTTCTGAACACGCTGTCGCGCGCGCAGCAGCGGGTGCGCGTGGGCGTCGAGACCTCGGGCGATTCCCCTTCGAACGTCCTCGTCATGGCGACCGGCGCGGCCGAGCGCACCACGATCACGGCGCCGCCTGCGGGAAACGGCACCTCCGAACCCATCCTGTTCGCGGCGGGCCGTCCCGATCGCGCCTGCAACTGGCTCATCTGGGCCGACGGCATCGCGTACCTCGACTGGGCGGGCCTGCGCCCCTTCTCGGAGCTGGAGTTCGACAAGGCCTGCCGCGGTCCCCTGCCCGCGGTGACCGATGAGCTGGCGTGGGGAAACTCCACCGCGATCGCGGCGCTCGTCATCGGTGGCGACGAGACCGGCGCGGAAACGGTTTCATCCCCCGCCAACGCGAATTCCGTGTGGGGATCGCAGACGTTCACGGGCGGCGACGGCGGCAAGGGTCCGCTGCGCGGCGGCATCTTCGCCACCGGCACGTCCGACCGCGTCGCCGCCGGGGCCAGCTACTGGGGAATCATGGAGCTCTCGGGCAACGTGTGGGAGCGCCTCGTCACGGTAGCGGCGCAAGACTCGAGCGGCACGGTGACGAATGCCGGTCTCTTCGATCGCGACCGTCACGGTGACGGCGTGCTGGGCGACGACGGACAGGCGAACGTCGCCACGTGGCCGGGCCCCAACGCGCTCGGGTCGAACTACCGCGGCGGCAACTGGACGCGGCCCGACGACTGGGCTCGTGTGGGCGACCGGCAGTTCGGCGGGTCCACGATTCCCGACCGCACGTCGCACCGCGGCATCCGCGGCGCCCGCACGTCTCCGCGCTTCTCCGGCACGGGAACGGGCGTCGACCCGGCCAAGTACCACGGCGGCGCGTACGACGGCTACGCGCGGGCCTACGTGGCGCCCACGCTCGGCAACGTGTGGCTCCTGCCCTCCTCGGCCCGCGTCGCCGGCGCGAACGGCGCCCGGTACACGACGGACCTCACCATCGCGAACACGTCCGCGGCGGCGGCCAGCTACACGGTGAAGTTCCTCGGCCACGACGAGGACGGCCGGGCCGGCGTCGAGGCGAGCTTCCTCCTCGCTCCCGGGGCTTCCGTGACCTACAAGGACGTCCTCGAGAACCTGTTCTCGCTGAACGAGACGTACGGCGCGCTCCTCGTCTCCTCGTCGACGGACATCGCCGTCGAGGCGTCCACGTCCACGCCGGGCGCGGGCGGCCGGTTCGGCCAGAGCGCTCCGGCGGCTGGCCCCACGTCGCTCATCACCGCGGGTATTCCGCGCACGCTCCTTTCGATCGACGAGAACGCCGACACCCGCACGAACCTCGTCCTCGCGAACGCCACGCCCCGCACCCTGGCCGTGGACGTCACGCTCCTCGGCACGTCGGGCGCGACCCTCGCCACGCGGCGGTACACGCTGCGCCCCTACGAGATGACGCAGCGCAACCGCGTGGTGCGGGAGTTGGGCGTCTCGCAGGACGTCTCGGGCGTGAGGCTCCTCCTCGTGACGCCCACCGAGGGCGGTGCGTTCGCGGCGAACGCCTACGTGATCGACAACGGCACCAACGACCCGAAGGCCATCGTTCCGCAGTAACGAACCTGGGGGTTTCTCGATCCCCCCAGGCCCCCCACCGGGGAATTGCCCGGCCGTGCGGAAGACCCGAACGGCCGGGCTCGTTCAGGGCTTGAAGTTCGAGACGTTCCCCGTGCGCTTCCACACGCCGTCCACCTTCTTGTAGAGCTCGATCCAGGCGCTCGTGAACGCGAGGTCTTCCTTCTTGCCGTCCGCGCCCGTCTGCACGCCCTTCGCCGTGACCTTCACGATCACCCAGCCGAGCTTTCCGTCTGGCGAGACCTCAACGATGGGCGGAACGGCGTCGCGGTACTCGGAGAAGCGCGTCCGCGCGAGGTACGGCCCCAGCCTTTCGCGCCGCTCGGCGATCGTGGGCCGGGAAACCTCGCCCCGGTTCGCGACGACGTAGTCGGCCGCCTCGTCCTCGAGGAGGATCCCGATATCGCTTTCGAGGTGCGCCTTCATCACCTTGGCGTGGAGCGCGACGAGCGCCTCCGCATCGCGTGAAACGCGGACCGTGGAGGGCGCTGCGGCGGCGGGCGGGGCCTGGAGCGCGAGAGCGAGGAGAACGGCGAGCATGGTTCCTCCTGCCTGAATGGAACGTTCCCCGCTGGAAAGAGTTTCCGATCAGGCGACCGCGAAGCGGGCTCCAGGAACACGGATCTCGAACGTGGTTCCCTTGGGGCTCGATTCCGCCACTCGGATCTCGCCCTTGAGGAGCCGCAGGATCTCGCGGCAGATGGGCAGGCCGAGGCCCGTGCCTCCCGTGCGCCGCGAGCGCGAGGGATCGGCGCGGTAGAAGCGCTCGAAGACCTTCTCCCGCTCCGCCTCGGAGATGCCCGTCCCCGTGTCGCGCACGTCGATCCGCACGAACCCGGGAGCGGCGCTCTCGCTCCGGATCCGCTCCCAGGCGGCCTCGAGGGTCACGCTGCCGCCGTCCCGGTTGTAGAGAATCGCGTTGCGCAGCACGTTGTCGAGCACGCGCCCGAAGAGGCGCGGATCCGCGTAGACGTAGAGCTCGGGCACACGGCTCGAATCGAGCGTCACGCGGCGCCTCGCGGCGAGCGGGGCCGCCCTCTCGAACGATTCGGCGAGGAGCTTGCGGAGGGGCACCTCGGAAACCACGGACGGAAGGCGATGCTCTTCCGCGCGCGAGAGGAGCAGCAGGTCCTCGATCACGTGGCGCATCTCGGCGGCCCGGTCGCGCAACGTCTCGAGCGTGCCCTGGTACTCGGCGGGCGTGCGTTCGCGCTTCAGAGCGACGTCGATCTCCCCCTGCATCGCCGTGAGCGGGCTGCGCAGCTCGTGCGCGGCGTCGGCCGCGAAGCGGACGCTCGCCTCGAGCATCACGTGCAGGCGGTCCAGCATCTCGTTGAGGAGAACCGTCATGCGGCCGATCTCGTCCTCGTGATGAAAGACGGGCAGCCGCGCGGCGATGTCGCCCGCGGCGATCGTCCGGGCGCGGGACGCGATGTCGCCGATGGGTGTGAGCGCACGCGAGGCGAGCAGGAAGCCGAGTCCGCCCGTGACCGCGAGCCCGGCCAGCCACACGAGCACGAACAGCGACCCGAACCCGGCGAGGCTTTCCTCGACCCGGCCCGTGGTGAACCCGGCCACGAGCACCCAGCGGACCCCGTCTCTCGCGACGAGGAGAGCCGTCACGCGGGCCGTCCGGCCGCCCGCGTCGAGCGTGAGCAGCGGCGTCTCGCCCAGAAGGGCCCGCCGATGCTCGTCGGGGCCGAGAAGCAGCACCGGAGCGCCGAGCCACGGTGACTGCGCCACCACCGCGCGGTTCTGCGAGAGGATCTGAACGACCTTCAGGGCGTGCTCGCCGCCCGCGAGCGCGTCCTCGGCGAACGGGTGGATGCGCACCGCGCCTCCACCGGTGTCGAAGGCGCCGACCTCCGCGGCGGCGAGAGTGCGGACCAGCGCGTCCACCTCGCGATACGTCTTGGCCCGCGCCACCTCGTACATCGCGGCGCACGCGAGCCCGAGGAGCGCTCCGAACGCGATGGTCCACTCGAGCGTGAGGCGCGCCCGGAAGGACAGCGCCCGGCGCTTCACGGGGCCGGCTCCTTGAGCACGTAGCCCAGGCCGCGCACCGTTCTGGGTAGCGCGCGGCTGCCCGCCGCCTCGAGCTTCGAGCGGAGCCGGACCACGGTGAGGTCGACGGCGTTCGAAAGCGCATCGTAGACGCGGCCCCACACGCACCGGCCGAGCTCCTCGGCCGTGAGGATCTCCCCGGGTCGCCTCACGAAGACCTCCAGGAGACGGCACTCGGAGGCGCTGAGATCCAAAGGAGCTCCCGCGAAGGTCGCCCGTCGCGTGAGCGGGTCGATCGCGATGGGGCCGCACGACAGCGCGGCCGCCGCGACGGGCGCAGGCCGGCCGTCGAGCAGCGCGTGCAGGCGGGGAAGGAGCTCCTCGAAGGAGAACGGCTTGGTCAGGTAGTCGTCGGCTCCGAGGTTTGGCCCCGGCCCGCGGGGGTCTTCGTCGCGCGCGGTGAGCATGAGGATCGGAGCGGCGACCCCTCCGGCCCGCAGTTCCCGGCAGACGTCGAAACCGTCCTTCTTCGAGAGGATGTGGTCGAGCAGGATGGCGTCGTAGCCGCCGGCCAGCCCTTTTTCCGTGGCGGCCTCGCCGTCCTCGGCGAGGTCGACGGCATAGCGCTCCTCACGGAGGCCTTTCACGAGAAAGCCGCTGATCTGGGGATCGTCTTCGACGACGAGGAGCCGGCGGGCCTCACTCATCCACACCCCAAGGCTACGCGTCCCCGAGGAAGCGGCCATGAGGCGTTTGAATCAGACGATCCGCTCCCTCACACGCGCCGAGATCACGTCGAGGGCCCACACCGTGATCGCGATGAGGAGCACCAGGGTGCCCACCTCGCCCCACTCGCCCAGGTCGACCCGGGGCTTCAGGATGTAGCCGATGCCGCCTCCCCCCACGAAGCCGATGATCGTGGACATGCGCACGTTGATGTCCCATCGGTAGATCGTGTAGCTCAGGAACGGCGGCACGATCTGCGGAACGATTCCGTACCGGAGCACAGCGAGAAGGGACGCGCCAGTCCCCGTGATGGCCTCCATGGGGCCCGGATCGATGCTCTCGATCTGCTCGGAGTAGAGCTTCACGAGCGAGGCCACGGAGTGGATGAAGAGCGCGAGGACGCCCGCGAACGGCCCGATGCCCACCCACGAGATGAACACGAGGGCCCACACGAGAGGCTCCACGGCGCGCGCGAAGTTCATCACCGAGCGCACGAAGACGTAGAGGAAGCGGGCCTTCGCCG
>CAZXSG010000120.1:0-8639 GCA_964643185.1 uncultured Holophagales bacterium | reverse complement strand
GCGTTCCCTCGAGGATCCGCGCGACGCGCCCCGCGCGGAGGTACGCGGCGAGAGAGAGCGCCGCGCCCGCGGCGATGGGCACGGCCACGACTGCGGCCGTGAGCACGAGGATCGCGGTTCCGAGCACCTGGTAGTACACGCCGCCCTCGGCCCCCACCGAGCGAATCTCCTCTGTGAGGAACTGCCAGGAGATGGCCCCGGCGCCCCGAACGGCCACGAGCCCGAAGACGAGAGCGACGAGCCCGAACGTGACGATCCCCGCCGCCACGAGGACGGCCGTGAAGATCCGGTCGAGCAGGCGCCGTCTCATGAGCGTCCCTTCGCCAGCCGCCCGCGCAGGACGTCTGCCGTGCCGGTGAGGAGCACGACCGTCACGAGGAGGAAGAGCGCGAGCGAGAGGAGCGCGCCCGTGTGGAGCGGATCGCCCAGCGCGAGGTTGGGCTCCGAGCCTCCGAGCTTCGAGGTGATCGTCTGTCCGGCCTCGATCACACGAGACAGCGAGAAGAAGCCTTCCGGCAGCCTGTTGTCGGCCCGGCCCACCACGAGGAAGACGGCGGTCGTCTCGCCCAGCGCGCGGCCCAACGCCAGCAGGATCGCGCCGACGAGGCCCGGAGCCGCCATGGGTACGACCACGGTGAGGCACGTCTCGGCGCGGGTGAGCCCGAGACCGCGGGCCGCGTCCCGCGCGGACGCCGGGACGGCCTCGAACGCGTCTTCGGCGAGCGACACGATCGTGGGCAGGATCATCACCGCGAGGAGGACACCGGCCGTGAGGAGCGTGTCGCCCGACAGGGTCTCCCAGCCCAGCTGCTCGGTGAGCGCCTGCATCCAGCTCCGCAGAAACAGAACCCCGAGGAGTCCGTACACGACTGAGGGAATTCCCGCGAGGAGCTCCACCACGACCTTGGCCGCCGTGCGGAAGCGCTGCGGCAGGACCTCGGATACGAAAAGAGCCGCAGCGATGCCGAGCGGCGCCGCGAGGAGGAGCGCGATGCCCGAGACGACGGCGGTGCCGTAGAGCATCGCCGCCGCCCCGAAGCGCGCCTTGCGGTAGGCCCACGTGGCGGTGCCGAAGAGTCCGAGGCCCTCGTGGGACAGTGCCGGGAGGCTGGCCCACAGAAGAAAGCCAGCCAACAGCAGAAGCGCCGCGGCCGCCACGGCCGAGAAGCCGAGGGACACCCCGCGGAGCACGTCGAACCGCTTCACGCGTGTCCGTTCACTTCAGGTCCACGAGCCTCAGATAGCCGTGCTTTTTCACCAGCTCCTGGCCCCGCGCCGAGAGCACGAAATCGATGAACGCCTCCGCCTCGCCCTTCGGGGCGCCGTTCGTCACGAAGAACAGCGACCGCGACATGGGGTACTTCTTCGACGCGATGTTCGCGGGCGAGGGCGGCACGAGCGCTCCGTCGTCGAGCCGGATCGGGACGGCCTTCACCTTGGGGTTGCCTTCCGCCCAGCTCGCCGAGAGCTGGGTGATTGCGCCCTTCGTGGAGGCCACCTTGGAGCGCGTCTCCTCGTTGCCGCCCACCTCGGGCAGCGAGACCTCGGGCGCCTTCTTCGCGCTGCCGTACACCCAGTGGACGAAGACCTCCCACGTGCCCCGGCCGGGCTCCTTGTTGAAGAAAACGACCTTGCGGTCGGGCCCGCCGAGCTGCTTCCAGTTCGTGACCCGCGACTCGTAGAGGTCGGCCACCTGCTTTTTCGTGAGCGACCTCACCCCGCCGTCGAAGACATCCGCGGAGACGACGAGCGCGACGGCATCCTCGCCGATGGCCGTCTCCATGAACGTGACGCCCGGGTACTTCTTCCGATCCTCGTCGGCGACGGGCTTCGAGGACATTCCGACGTCGACCGTTCCGTCGCCGACGCCGGCGATGCCGCCCGACGAGCCGCCTTGCGTGTCGACGGTGATCGCCATCTTCTTCTCGGCGCGCAGAATCTCGGCAGCCTCCGCGGCAACGAGGTTCACCGTCGTCGAGCCGTTCACCTTCAGCGGCGCCGCCGCGTGGGCGACGAGGCCAGGAATGAGCAGACAGAGAATCGCAATGCGCTTCAAGCGGCCTCAGCAGCAGGCCGCGCCGTCGGCCCCAGGCGCGCAGCACGCATAGCCCGCTCGCTCTTCGCCGGGCTCCAGGATCGCGAACATCCCGGCGTACGGAGCCCGGGAGAGCTTCGCGACGGTGTCGGTGCAGACCTCGTACGGCTCGTTGCGCGGGAAGCTGTGACCCTCTTCGTCCACGAACATCTTCGCGGGTCCGAGGTAGACGGCCTTGTGGCCCTTGAACACACAGCCGGCCGTCTTCTCGAATTTGTGCCCCCGCACGGTGACCGAGAAGAACGGATAGCCCTCGACGTCCTTCCAGTAGCTCTTCTTGAGGACCTCGAGGCCGTAGAAGCCCGCGCGCTCGAGGCTCGCGAGGAAGTCTTCCTGTGTGAGCGCGCCCACGAGGCATTCGCCCCACAGCTGCGGGTTGACCTTGAGGTGCGGCGGCACTTTCGTTTCGCTCACGATGTCGGAGATGACGATGCGGCCGTGATCCTTGAGCACGCGCCAGATCTCCTCGAAGACGCGCGGCTTGTCGGGCGAGAGGTTGACCACGCAGTTCGACGTCACGAGGTCGACGGTCTTCGATTCCACGGGGATCTTCTCGAGGAAGCCCTCGCGAAACTCCACGATGTCGTAGCCGAGCGCGGCCGCGACCTTGGGTTGGTTCTCCTTCGCGACCGACAGCATGCGGTCGGTCATGTCGACGCCGATCGCCTTGCCCGACGCGCCCACGAACTTGGCCGCGATGAAGACGTCGATGCCGGCGCCCGAGCCGAGATCCACCACGGTCTCGCCGTCCTTGATGCCGGCCGTCGTCATGGGCGAGCCACAGCCGTAGAAGCGCTCGATGACGTCGCTCGGAATGTGGGAGATGGCCGAGTCGTCGTATTTCGTGGGGCAGCACAGCTCGGCCTGAGGCGTCTCGGCGGCCTCGCCGTAGAACTCCCGCACCTTCGCGCGGGGCTTGTCGACGTCGAACGACAGCACACAGTTGGAGTGGAGCGTCAGCACGGGCTGCTCGGCCAGCGCGCCGTCGGCCGTGCCGCAGGCGATCGCGCCCTCCCCCATCGCGTGGAGGACGAGCGGTGCGTCGTAGCCGGAGCGGAGGTTCCGGCGGCTCTTCTTCTCGGCTCCGAGCGTCGTCATCACGCGGCGCACGAGCGCCTGCGTGATGGGGTAGTAGGGATCGTCCCCGAGGAAGTCACCGCTGAAGCAGAACGCGTGCTCGAGGTCGCCGCCGCCGGTGAAGAACCGGAACGGGTCGCCGGCCACGGAGGCCTTGTGCGCGAGCGACGACGCGCGGAGCTTCGCCACGACGGGCGAGGTCGCGAGAACGTCGCCCAGATCCTGGCTCACGACGTCGCCACAGTGGAGCGCCTGCTCGCCGGCGAGCGCGGCCGTGGGGTACACGGACCCGTCGGCGTAGACGCACACGCTGTCCCACCCGCCGTTCCCGAGGTCGTACTTCACGCCGGGCACGCCGTTGACACGCCGCTTCACGGCCTCGAGGTTGTCGAGCGTGACGCCCTCTCTCTCGGCCGCGTCGGCCACGCGGTGCACGGCGGAAAGCAGAGCGAGGTGCTCGGGGAAGAAGCCGTTCCCGGCCGTCACCGCGCGCCCGCGCTTGTGGCTCCACATGAGGTGCTGGCTGCGGGCGCCCACGCGCTTCACGATGGCGGGAATCTCCGCCAGCTCGTCGAGGTTCTCCTCGGTCGTCACGGTGGTGAGCGAGACCTCGAAGCCGAGGTCCGCGAGGAGCTGGGCGCCGTCGAGCGCCTTCACGAACGTGCCCGCGCCGCGGATGGGATCGTTCGTCTCGGGCCGCGCGCCGTCGATCGAGACCTGGAGCTTCACCTTCTCCCGGTTCAGCGTCTCGAGGCCCTTGCGGATCGCGCCCTGGAACACGGTGGCGTTCGAGAGGACGATCATCTCGAGGCCCAGCTCCTCGGTCGCGAGTTGCGCGAGGTCGAAAATGTCCTTGCGCAGGAACGGCTCGCCGCCCGTCACGTAGAGGCGCTCGATGCCGAGCTCCTTGCCGCGCTTCACGAGCGTGCGGAGGGCCTCGGGCGAGAGGCCCGGCGCGCCTCCCGGCCCCGAGGACACGAGGCAGTGCGTGCAGCTCAGGTTGCAGGCGTTGTTGATCTGGAGCCAGAGTTCGCGGAGCGACGGAGGCGCGAGGAGCGCCGCGCGACCGGGGTACGCCGCGCGCGAGACCGGCGCGTCGTGGAGGAGCTCGGCGCGGTCGAGTGCGGTGAGGAAGTCGTGCACATGAACCCAGGCCTTGCCCGCTTCGAGCTGCCGTTCCCGCGCCCACGTCGCCACGAGGGAGCCGTAGGTGTGCGGGCTCCCCGCGGCCTCGGCCTGCCTCATGTGCGCGAGGAGCGTCGCCCCGTGCTCGTCCACGGCGGCCCAGTTGGGCGCTTCGTGATCGACGGCGTAGGTGATGCCGGCTTCGGTGAACACGTGGAGATCGGGCAGGTGGAGCGGCGTGCGCTCAGCGAGTACGGGCATGGAGGCCTCCTCGGGGTGCTTTTGGATGCCGGGCGGGGGCCCGGGGTGTCACGGGACGCGAAAGGTCATCAGACCGTGACGGAACGGGGAGGTGCGCGGGCCGGGGCGGACGGCCTTGCCGAGGAACGAGCGGCGCGCCGCATGCGCCGTGCACGGGCCGCGCCGGGTGCAGCGAGCAGACCGCGCAGGAGAGCGCGAAGCGCCGGATCCAGGACGTCCCCGAGCGCCAGGCCGAGGTCGGCCCGGCGGTCGATGTCGGTGAGAGCGCCGAGCAGCGCGACGGCGCGACGTTCGGCGTGCAGCAGGCGAACGAGATCGAGCGCGACGTGCCCGGTCTGCCAGCGCACGAGACCGAGAGCTTCGCGAACCGCGACGTCGCCCGCGGAGACGCCGAGGAGATAAGCCCCGCCGTCCGGGGAGGGCCCGAGCACCACGCGCCCCAGGGCGAGAGCTTCGAACGCCTCGGCCAGGGTCCCGGCGCTCAACCCGGGCACGTCGCCCGCGACCACGAGGATCTCCGTGTACCCGCGGGACTCGGTATCCGAGAGCGCGTTCAGGAGCCGCTCACCGAACGTCGCGCCGCGCTGCTCCAGGACGCCGCCCTCCGGAATCGGCCCCTCACCGGCCAGGATCAGATCGACCCCGGCCAGGCGGCGCACCTCTTCCGCCAGCCGCTTGCGGGCGGTGGCGAAGAACCCCGTGGCTTCGGGGAGACCCTTCAGGGCCCCCTCGCGGAACGGAGATCGCGCGAAGAGAAGGACACAGCGCATCACGTGGCTCTGATTCGATGATCCTACGGGACAACCCTATTCCCTGGATCATCGGAAAAGCGCGCCTTCGGTCTTTACAGGCATTTGGGCGCGCGGCGTGCGGATCGTCCCTATGTTCGAGGACATGAACGAACACCCCGTCCAGCCGTCGCCCGCAACGGCCGCGCCGCGAAGAAAGAAAAGACCGGTCCTTTCGAGCATCGCCGCTTTCCTGCTGGTTCTTCTTTTGGGCGTGATGTATTGGCCCAACTACTGGAACGCCAGCCAGCGCCGCAAGCAGAAGATCTCGATGGGCGACCTGCGCAGCATCGGCACGGCCGTGGAGTCGTACGCCGTGGACTACAACCGCTATCCCGCGTCTGCCGCGAGCCTGCCCCCGGGCCCCTACCCCTCCCGGCCGATCCACCCGTCGATGGTCTCCTCGCTCGAGCCGACGTACATCCGCAAGCTGCCCCTCAGCGACGGCTGGGGCTCGTCATTCCTCTACCGAACCACTCCGAAAAACGACAACTACGTGATCGTCTCGACCGGAAGCGACGGGATTCCGGGACCGTTCACGCTCGGGTCCACGACGAGCTTCAACGCCGACATGGTCTTCTCCAACGGACAGTTCGTCCAGTACCCGGAGGCCGCGTGCAACTGAGCCGTCGACAGGCCGCCGCCCTCGCGCTCATGGCCTTGTGCGTGGCGGGGGGTGTCGCCCTCCACCTGCGCTCGAGGTCCGCGGACGACCTCGAGCGCGTGCGGCGGGAGGCGCGAGGCGGACAGGCCCTCCTCGTCGACGTGCGGGAGCCCGAGGAAACGGCGCGGGGCTTCCTCGAGAACGCCCGGCTCGTGCCGCTGTCGAAGCTCACCACGCAGATGGCGGCGACGCTTCCGTCCGATCGGCCGCTTTACCTGTACTGCGCCCAGGGCGGCCGCGCGCGCCAGGCGGCCCGCATCCTTGGGGAGAAGGGCCTGGACGCACGACCTCTCTCGACCGGCTTCGCGGGCCTCGTGGCCGCGGGTTTCCCCACCGAAGCCGGCGGCTCGGCGCCGTGACGGCTCTGAGGCTGGAGGTTCTCGGCGCGATCACCGTCTCCCTCGGCGCGCTGCTTCTCCTGGAGAGCTTCTTCCCCTTCAAGAGGACACCGGTGCGACGCGGTGGCGTCCGGCTGACGAACGTCGCGGCCGGCCTCCTCGGCGGCTGCCTGTCGGCGGCCTGGGTCGCGGTCCTTCGCTCCAGCGGCGATCGCGGTGACGGTGGCTACGTGCCGATCTCCGCGGGGCCGCTCGAGGTGCTCTGGGGCGTTCTCGTTCTCGACCTCACGCTGTTCCTTTGGCACGTCGCGCTCCATGAAATTCCGCCCCTCTGGGCGCTGCACCGGTTCCACCACGAGGAACGCTTCCTGGACGCCACGACCTCCCTCCGGATCCACCCCGTCGAATCCCTCCTCGGGCATTCGCTCTCGGGCCTCGCCGGCCACGTCGCGGGCGTCGCGCCGGAGGTCGCGCTGCTCCACGGCGGGCTCGTCGGAGTGTGGTCGGCGCTCCAGCACGCGAACGTCGTCTGGCCGGCGGGGCTCGAGAGAGTCGCAGGCCTCCTGCTCGTCACGCCTTCCCGGCACGCCATCCACCACGACGGCCGGAAGTCTCGCCCCGGCAACTACGCCACCCTTCTCTCCCTCTGGGACATCCTCTTCGGAACGAGAACGAACCACCTCCCGCGGGAGAACGTGGTGCCGGGTCTCGGGACGCCATAATCCGCGCCGTCCGGCCCGACGCCGGGCACGAAGGACGGCCGATGATCATCCAGCCCCGAGTTCGCGGTTTCATGTGCGTGACGACCCATCCCGTTGGCTGCGCGGCGAACGTGCGGGAGCAGGTCGCGTTCGTTAAGGGGCGTCCCGCGCTCTCGAACGGACCCCGGAAGGCCCTCATCATCGGCGCGTCCACGGGCTACGGCCTCGCGTCGCGCATCTCCGCGGCGTTCGGCGCCCGAGCCGCGACCCTGGGCCTCTTCTTCGAGCGCGAGGGCTCGCCGGGCAAGTCGGGCAGCGCGGGCTGGTACAACTCGGCGGAATTCACGAGGCTCGCGGTGGAAGAGGGCCTCTACGCGAAGAACCTCAACGGCGACGCGTTTTCGGATGCCGTGAAGGAAAAGACCATCGAGACGATCCGCCAGGATCTCGGCCAGGTGGACCTCGTGATCTACAGCCTCGCCTCCCCGCGGAGGCAACACCCCAAGACGGGCGTTGTCTACACCTCCAGCCTGCGCCCGGTGGGGAAAGACGTCGTGCTGCACGGCCTCGACACCGACAAGGAAATCGTCAAGGAGGTGAGCATCCCCGCGGCGACCCGTGACGAAATCGACGACACCGTCGCCGTGATGGGCGGTGAGGACTGGGAGATGTGGATCGACGCGCTCGACGCCGCCGGCGTCCTCGCGAACGGCGCGCGCACCACGGCCTACACGTACGTGGGCGAGAAGATCACCTGGGACATCTACTGGAACGGCACCATCGGCGCGGCCAAGCAGGACCTCGACCGGCGCGTCCTCGGACTTCGCGAGAAGCTCGCGCGGACGGGCGGCGACGCCCGCGTCTCCGTGCTGAAGGCCGTCGTCACGCAGGCCAGCTCGGCCATTCCCGTCATGCCGCTCTACCTTTCGCTCCTCTTCAAGGTGATGAAGGAGCAGGGCACGCACGAAGGGTGCATCGAGCAGGTCGATGCGCTCTTCCGCGACAGCCTCTACGGCCCGTCCCCCATCCTCGACGCCGAGGGCCGTCTCAGGGCCGACGGCCACGAGATGCGCCCCGAGGTGCAGAACGCCGTCACCGAGCTGTGGTCGCGCGTGAGCACAGAGAACCTCGGCGAGCTGGCCGACTTTCCCGCGTACAAGAGCGAGTTCCTGCGCCTCTTCGGCTTCGGCGTCGACGGGGTCGACTACGGCGCCGACGTGGATCCGGTGGTGCCGATGCCGGGGCTCGTGCCTCTTTGAAGAAACCGCGGACGCCGCTCGTGCTCCTCCCGGGGCTCGACGGCACGGGACGTCTGTTCTTTCCGCTGCTCAACGAGCTGCCCCACGGCCTCGAGCCCCGGGTGGTGTCGTACCCCGAGCGGGAGCCCTTGAGCTACGCGGCGCTTCTCCCCATCGCCCGGGCGGCGCTGCCCGAGAGCGGACCCTTCGTGCTCCTCGGCGAGTCCTTCTCCGGGCCGCTCGCCATTCGCCTCGCCGCCGAGAAGCCGCCCGGTCTCAAGGCGCTCATCCTCGCCGCCACGTTCTCGCGGAACCCCACGGCCGTTCCGAAGGAGCTCTCGTTTCTCTGTCA
>CAZXSG010000119.1:0-8659 GCA_964643185.1 uncultured Holophagales bacterium | reverse complement strand
CTCGGCAAGAAGGCGTTCCAAGGCCGGCCAGTCCTTTCGCGCCATGGCCTCGAGGACGCTGTCGGCTGCTGCGGGAAGGCACGTCGCGAGAACGAGGAGAACACAGGCGAATCGGCTCATCACGTGGAGGGATACGGCCTGCTCCTTCCCCGGGTTCTCGATCGCTCTAACATCGCGCCGTGACGCGCCTTCTCACGTCCCTCGCTCTGGCCGCCCTTTTCCTCGGCACGCGGTGTTCCATCGCAGCGCAGGCGCCGGCTGCGCCGCCGCTCGTCGTTTTCCTGGGAGACAGCCTCACCGCGGTGCTGGGGCTCGCCGAAGCCCAGGCCTATCCCGCGCTCGTCGCGCGCGCGCTGGAGGCCAAGGGCACCCCGATTCGCGTCGTCAATGCGGGAGTTTCGGGAGACACCTCGGCGGGCGGCCTGAGGCGCGCCGACTGGGTTCTGAAGCAGAAGCCCCAGATCCTGGTGCTCGCCCTCGGCGCGAACGACGGCCTTCGTGGAGTGCCGGTCGAGGACACCGAGAAGAACCTTCGCGCGATCATCGCGAAGGGGAAGGCGACGGGGGCCCGGGTTCTCTTCTGCGGCATCCTCGTGCCCACGAACTACGGACCGGACTACGGCAAGCGGTTCGCGGAGATGTTCCCGCGCGTCGCCCGCGACACGGGGGTGGCGTTTCTGCCGTTCCTCCTCGAGGGTGTGGCCGGAAAACCCGAGCTCAACCAGCGCGACGGCGTGCATCCGAACGCCCGGGGGCAGGAGATCCTCGCGAAGTCCATGATCCAGGCGCTCCAGCCCCTCCTTTCCACCCCCTGAGCCGGCTACGCTCCTACAATCGAGCCATCCCCGAAGAGGGTTCCCTGCGGTCCGGTAGGACCGCGCAGGGATCCCTGCGGGATCCCAGAGGAGGTTCGAGATGGCAGCCAGGGGCGCAAAGGCTCAGAAGGCGGCCGCCCAAAGCGGCCCGAAGTACGTCTACTCGTTCGGTGCCGGGGCCGCCGAGGCCGCGGACGGGCTCAAGGAGCTCCTGGGCGGGAAGGGCGCGAACCTCGTGGGCATGTCGAAGCTGGGGCTCCCGGTGCCTCCGGGCTTCACGCTCACCACCGAGGTGTGCACCCATTACTACGCGAACAACCGCAAATACCCGGACGGTCTCAAGGAGGAGATGCTCGAGCACCTCGCCCGGGTGGAGAAGGCGCTCGGACGAAAGCTCGGCGATCCGGCCAATCCGTTGACGGTCTCCGTGCGCTCCGGCGCGCGCGCGTCGATGCCCGGCATGATGGACACGATCCTCAACCTCGGCCTCAACGACAAGACGGTCGAGGGGCTCGCGAAGGTCTCGAGGAACCCGCGCTTCGCCTGGGACTGCTACCGGCGGTTCGTCGGCATGTACGGCGACGTCGTGCTCGGCCTGAAGCCCGTGGACAAGCACGAGCGCG
This sequence comes from uncultured Holophagales bacterium, assembly GCA_964643185.1. Taxonomy (GTDB): domain Bacteria; phylum Acidobacteriota; class Thermoanaerobaculia; order UBA5066; family UBA5066; genus JAEUQS01. Next base: position 7,221 of record CAZXSG010000119.1, on the reverse strand, counting down.
ATCCCTTCGAGGTGATCCTCGAGAAGAAGAAGCTCGCGTACGGCGTGCACCTCGACACCGAGCTGCCCGTGGAGGCGCTCAAGGAGCTCGTGCGCGACTTCAAGGCCGAGATCCGCTACCGCACGGGACAGATCTTTCCCGACGATCCCAGGGAGCAGCTCAACGGCGCGATCGGCGCGGTCTTCGGCTCCTGGATGAACGAGCGCGCCATCGTGTACCGCAAGCTGAACGGAATTCCCGAGAGCTGGGGCACGGCCGTGACGGTGCAGTCGATGGTCTTCGGGAACCTCGGAGACGACTGTGGCACGGGCGTCGCGTTCACGCGCGACCCGGCCAGCGGCGAGAACATCTTCTACGGCGAGTACCTCATCAACGCGCAGGGTGAGGACGTCGTCGCGGGAATCCGCACGCCCCAGAAGATCTCGACGCTCGCCAAGCGCATGCCCGAGGTCTACAAGCAGCTCCTCGGCATCCGGGGCACGCTCGAGGACCACTACCGCGACATGCAGGACATGGAGTTCACCGTCGAGCGCGGCAAGCTGTTCATGCTGCAGACGCGCACCGGAAAGCGCACGGGCTTCGCGGAGGTGCGCATCGCCGTGGAGATGGTCGAGGAGGGCCGCATCACGCCTGAGGAGGCCGTCCTCAGGGTGCATCCCGAATCGCTCAACCAGCTCCTGCGGCCCATTTTCGACCCCGACGCCAAGTACGCGGCGATGAAGGAGCAGCGCATCCTCACCAAGGGCCTCAACGCGGGGCCCGGGGCCGCGACCGGCCGCGTGGTGTTCACCGCGCACGATGCCTACGAGTGGGCCGAGCGGGGCGAGAAGGTGCTCCTCGTGCGCGAGGAGACGAGCCCCGAGGACATCAAGGGCATGAACGCGGCCGAGGGCATCCTCACGGCGCGGGGCGGCATGACCTCTCACGCGGCGCTCGTGGCGCGGCAGATGGGCAAGGTCTGCATCGTGGGCTGCGAGACGCTGCGCATCGACGCGACCGTGAGGTCCATGGCCGTCAAGGGCGCGTCCGGAGATCTCAAGGTCCTCCGCGAGGGCGACTGGCTCTCGATCGACGGCTCCTCGGGCGAGGTCATCGAGGGCAAGGTCGCGACGAAGCCGTCCGAGGTTCTGCAGGTGCTCCTCGACCGCTCGCTGGCCGCGGAGAAGAGCGACGTCTTCCGCTACTACGCCACGATGATGGACTGGGCGGACAGCGTGCGGAGGCTGCGTGTGAGGGCCAACGCCGACCAGCCCGAGCAGGCGGCGAACGGCGTGGCGTTCGGGGCCGAAGGCATCGGCCTCTGCCGCACCGAGCACATGTTCTTCGGGGGCGACCGCATCACGGCGGTGCGCGAGATGATCCTGGCCGACAAGACGGAAGACAGGGAGCGCGCGCTCGAGAAGATCCTGCCCATGCAGCGGGAGGACTTCATCGGCCTCTTCCGCGCGATGGGTTCGCGCCCCGTGACGATCCGCACGCTGGACCCCCCGCTCCACGAGTTCCTCCCGCACGGCGAGAAGGAGCGCGAGGCGGTCGCCCGGCAGGCCGGCATCGATCCCCGCCTCGTGGCCCGCAAGGTCGCCGAGCTGGCCGAGATGAACCCGATGCTCGGGCACCGCGGCTGCCGGCTCGGCATCGTGTTTCCCGAGATCACGCGCATGCAGACGCGGGCCATCCTCGAGGCCGCCTGCCGCGTGAAGCGGGAGGGCATCGACGTCCACCCCGAGATCATGATTCCCCTCGTCGGCCACGTGAACGAGCTGCGCGATCAGGAGAAGGTCGTGCGCGAGACGGCCGAAACGGTCTTCGCGCGCGAGGGCTCCCGCGTCGCCTACTACGTGGGCACGATGATCGAGCTGCCCCGCGCGGCCGTCACCGCCGACGAGATCGCCGAGGTGGCCGAGTTCTTCAGCTTCGGCACGAACGACCTCACGCAGACGACGTTCGGCCTCTCACGCGACGTTGCCGGGAAGTTCCTGCCCACCTACGTGCGCCGCGAGATTTTCCCGTCGGATCCCTTCGAGAAGCTGGATCAGGGCGGTGTGGGCAAGCTCGTGAAGATGGGCGTCGACCTCGGCCGTGGCGCGCGTCCGGGCCTCAAGATCGGCATCTGTGGCGAGCACGGCGGCGAGCCCACGAGCGTGGAGTTCTGTCACCGCATCGGGCTCGACTACGTGTCCTGCTCGCCGTTCCGCATTCCCATCGCTCGCCTGGCCGCAGCCCAGGCGGCTCTCCGCGGCGGCGCGAAGATGAAGCTGACGGCGACGGTCCCGCCGGAACCGAAGCCGACGGCTGAAGTCGCCGCGGCCGCGAAGAAGAAGGCGAAGACGAAGAGGTAGGCTTCGAGGGTCATGGGCCGCGTCGAGCATCTCCCGCCCGAAGAGGAGCGCACCTGGCTCCTGGGAGAGCTCGCCTACCTGGTGGGCAAACAGGGCGTCGACGCGTTCGTGTCGGCGCCCATCGTCCTTCCCACGAAGGAGTTCTTTCCCGAGCCGTTCGCGTTCACCGTCGGGTCCCTCACCCGGCTCGCGGACCGGCTCCTCGTCTACTCGGGCCTCTGGCACCTTTCGGCAGAGGTGGAGCCGTTCCGGGAGGCCGGCGTCGACGACGTCGACGGCGGCGAAGATGATGAGGACCGGAGCGCCGCGTTCTTCGCCGGCATCCGCGGCCGGAAGTGTCTCTTCGGGTTCAACGAATCCGTGCACCCCGCGCCCGACTACGTTGCCGGGGTGCTCGCGCACGAGGTCGCGCACGCCTGGCGCACCGTGCACGGGCTCGTGGTGCCCGATACCGATACCGAAGAGCTCCTCACCGACCTCACCACGATCTACCTCGGGTTCGGGGTCCTCACCACGAACACCACCTGGCGCTATCGCTCGTCGGGCGGGCCCGGGGGCAGCCTCGTGTCGGCGCGCTGGCGCACGGACCGCGCCGGCTATCTGCCGCCCCAGGCGATGAGCTTCGCTCTCGGAGCGCAGCTCGTCGTGCGGGGCGGGCGCGACGGGGGCCGGGACCTCGCGCGGCTCGTGCTCTCGCACCTCGAGCCCAATCAGAGTGCGTTCTGTCGCGCCGCGATGGACCACCTCGAAAGCGACGACCTGCACTCCCGCCTGGGCACGGGCTCTCCCGATTCGTGGCCGCCCGCCCGGGGAATCCCGAAGGTGAAGGAGAGCCCCGCGGCTCCCGAAGACGAGGTGCCTCTCGCGGCGGAGGACGAGGACGGGAAATTCAACGAGGGCCGGCCGGTCTTCCGACTCCGGACGGCCGAGGCCGGAAGGATCGCCGGACCGGGCCTCGTGATCGGTCTCGCGCTCGGCTTCGTGGGAGTGCTCGTGTGGCCGGACCTCTTCCCCGACTGGACGCCCGTGGCGAGCGCGTTCATCGGCTTCGCGACGGGCCTCTTCGCCGGCTGGAACCGCTCGTCCGACCATTGCTCCGACGTGGAGTGCCGGGCACCCCTTCCAGGCGAAGCCCGCGTGTGTCCCCACTGTGGAGGCGTCGTCTCGGGCGTCATCACGAACGCCGAGAAGAGGCTCGAGCTGGAGGACCGGATCCTCGAGGTCCGCAGGAAGCACCTCCGCAAGGTCGAGTGAACGATCGAGTCATGGGGCCCCGTGTCACAGTCGTCCTCGCGACGTTCAACCGCAGCAATGTACTGCGGCACACACTGACGTCGCTCCTGTCGCAGACCGTGCCGGACTTCGAGGCGATCGTCGTCGGCGACGCGTGCACCGACGACACGGCAGCGGTCGTGGCTTCATTCTCCGACCCGCGGCTCGTCTTCCGGAACCTCGCGGTGAACGTGGGGGATCAGTCGGGCCCCAACAACGTGGGAATGGCGGCCGCCCGGGCGCCGGCGATCGCGTTCCTCAACCACGACGATCTGTGGTTTCCCGCCCATCTCGAGTGTGGGCTCGCGCTCCTCGCCGCGGGCGCGGACGTCGCCCTCGCGGGGAGTGTCCACGCGCCCGCGCCGGAGCTCATCCGCGCGCCCACCGGGAGCTACTCGCCGCACCAGATCGTGCCCGCGAGCGCCTGGATTTTCCGCGCCGGCCTGCGGGAGACCGTCGGCCCGTGGCGGCACCGCCGCGAGCTGTTCAACGTCCCCTCGCAGGACTGGCTGTTCCGGGCGTACCGCCGGGGCTACCGCGTTCGGCACACGGGCGTCCCGACGCTCCTCGTCGTCAACTCCGCGGTGGACCCTGGGTCCTATGCCCGGCGACTCGAGACGAGACAGCGCGACTACCTGGAGGCGATGGGGGATGGGGCCTTCCGGGAGCGCATCCTGGCTGCGGCCGGTCCCGCGCAGCGGCAGCCGTCTTTTGGAGCCCGAGTCTTCAAGAGGCGTACGCCCCGGTCTTTCCTTCGCACGTTGGCCTTTCTTGCCGGGAGTGTGCCTCTGCGGTGCCTCCAGCGGCTGGCGCCCCACTTCGGGGTGTCCCCGTCCGGAGTCGAGTACTTCTTCCGCTTCGGGTTCCGGCGAGGTGAGTTCGTCGAGCGCATTCGTCGCCGGCGGGGCCTGCCGCACGAGGCGCGCGGTATGCTCGACTGAATGAGCGCATCGCGGAACGACGCCCTGCGTCTCGCGCCCCCTTCCGGCGAGGAGAGGCCGGACCCGCAGGACGCGTTTCGTGCCCTGGGCGCCACCAAGGACGTCCGGCACATCACGGCCGACGCGGTTCGCCTCGAGGAGCTCATCGCCGGGGTCGTCGTGCACGAGGCCCGCAACATCCCGAAACCGAACGGGTTCCTCGTGGAGGTCTGGCGCCGCGAGTGGAGGCTGGACGGTCTCCCGCTGGACCAGATCTTCCTCAACCACATCCACCCGGGTGGCGTTTCGGGATGGCACGCCCACGCGAAGACCACCGACCGCATCTTCGTGTGCGCGGGAGTCCTCCAGATCGTCCTCTGGGACGGCCGTCCCGACTCGCCGACCCGCGGCCTGGTGAACGAGCTCGTCGCGGGCGTCCCGCGGCCCCGGCTCGTCATCGTGCCGCCCGGTGTGTGGCACGGGGTGCGCAACACGTCCGCCGAGAGCGCGGTGCTCCTGAACGCCGTCGACGTGCCGTACGACTACGACGACCCCGACCACTGGCGGCTTCCGCCCGACACCGATCGGATCCCGTTCTCGCTCACCTCGCGTCCGTAGGCGCCCCACGGCGGAGGAACACGTCGTAGCCCTGGATCCGCGCCTCCAGCCCCGCCTGAGCGGCACAGGCCTCGATCGGCAGCGCCTTGGTCCCCGACACATGGTCGTCAAAGAAGGTCGATAGATCCTCGCCCGCCAGGTCGGACAGCTCCTTCCGCAGCACCGCGTCCGAAAGGCGCTCTCCCGAGAGCGCCCTATCGAGCAGGCGGGGCATCAACCTCGAAAGGCTCCCGTTCCCTTTCGAGCGAGCCCGGATGCGTGCGTCGAGACAGAACGCCAGGCTCGCGCCGCCACTGTAGACGAGGGGCCGGTTGTGCCACCCTTTCGCGCCCGCGGCCTGGAGGCTCGTCTCCATGAAGAACGGGTTCTGCCGGGTGAGCAGGTAGGACCCGAAGTGGCGGGAAAGGCGCTCGAGGAGATCGGCGTCGGAGTAGACGCCGGTCGACGCCAGCAGTGAGTTCGCGAAGTACTCGGTGAAGCCTTCGGTGAACCACTTGAGCTCGCGCGACCGGTCCGCGGGTGGCGCGATGGCGTGACCGATCCAGTAGTGGAGGAGCTCGTGCGCGAGGTGGTTGGCCCAGATGATCCGGTTGCCGGCGGTGGGGGCGGCCGCGGTCGCCACCGCGAAGGAATCGCGGAAGGATTCACCGTCCTCGGCTCCGGGGATCAAGACGAACATGTAGCGCCCCTCGCGCCGGTCGCCGAAGAGCGCGACGGCCGCGGGAGCGATCTTCGAGAACGCCGCGCGGAGGGAGCCCGAGCCGGTGCTCAGGTTTCCGAGGAGCGCGGCCGTGACGTGAAAGCTCCCGGCCGTGAACGTCTCGGTGTAGGTCCTCCCGACGACGATCGTGTTCGAGAGGAGAGCGTCCTGGCTCGGAACGCGGTATTCCGAGCGGCTCGTGCCGAGCGGCTCCCACGGGGTCGCGAAGACCCAGTCGCGGGGCTTCTCGACCGCGATGGTGGCAGGCCCGTCACTCCCGAGGAGAAAGAGCGGCAGCCCCGTGGTGTAGATCGCACGATCGTCGGTGTAAGCGACCTGCTCGTTGCCGGCGGACCACGACTTTCGCCCGAACGCGAGGTCGACCGTGTAGGAGAGGTTCACGTGGCAGGGCCCGCCTTCGCCCACCCGAAACCGGCCCTCCTTCAAGGCCAGGACGGGGAGGCTCTCTCCGCTCCCGTTCGTGGCCGAGAGCCCGCTCAGGAACTGCGACCAGCCGCGTTCGTCCTCGAAGAACGTGGCCCACCTCCGGGAGGTGCCGAACGTGCAGTCGGCGGAACGGAGCGTGGCTGTCACCGACGCGCGCGGGAATGCGGCCGCGTCCCACACGACTCGATAATTCGCAAGCTCTCCTTGCGCCGCGCCTCGCGTCGCCGACAGGAGAAGGACGAGGCCCAGCAGCGGGCCTCTCGGGAAGACAGTCCTCAAGCAGCTCACCTCGGGACCGGCGACGCAAGGGCTCTGCCAGCATCGAGGGCGCTCGACACCGCTCGATTCCGTCCGGCGGAGACGATTCGTGTGACAGCTGTCCGGCGCGCGCCGGACATCCGTCCGCGTGGCTTCTGCTACGAGGTCTCGCGGAGGAGGTCGGTGATCGAGCGGCGGGTGAGGCCGAGAGCGGGGACGACGCCCGCGAGCGCGGCCAGGAGCGTCGACGTTCCGAACGCGATCAGGAGGACGCTGGCCGAGGGGACCAGCAGCGCGCCGAGACCCGCGTACTGCGTCTTGTCCACCGCCGCGCCGATCGTGGTGCAGAACGTGAAGATCAGCGCGATCCCCAGGAGGCCACCGAAGATGCCGTAGAGAAGCGCCTCGCCGAAGAGGAAGCCCGCGACCTCGGCTTTCTGGAAGCCCAGGACCCGGAGAACTCCCGTCTGATTGCGGCGCTCGCGCGCGCTCATGGCGAGCGAGTTCGCGGTGATGAGGAGCAGCGTGAACGCCGTCGCCATCGCGATGGAGCCGAACAGCAGCTTCACGTTCCCGAGCATCTGCATGAAGTTGAGCTGCCACTGCTTCTCGCTCATGGCGCGCGCCGGCACCGGAGCGTTCTCGAACTCGGCGTTCATGTTCTTCG
>CAZXSG010000118.1:0-8662 GCA_964643185.1 uncultured Holophagales bacterium | reverse complement strand
ACGAGAGGGTTGCGAGAACGGCCGCGGCGACGCAGGCCCGGCTGGCGCACTTCATTTCAGCGAGTCTCCTGAGTTGCGCAACCGGCGCCACGGATCGGGTAGGAGAAACCTCCGGCCCTGTCCACTGCGCCGTCTGGGTTCTCGACCTCGACGCCGCTCAATGGACCCTTCCCGGGCGGAACGGGACCGGCGATCACAATGATCGAGGTGGACGAGACGGATACGACGGTCGCGGCGACTCCGGCGAGCCGGACCTTCGCGCCCTTCTGAAAGTGCGCTCCACGAATCTCCACGCGCTCGCCCCCAGACGCGCTCGCGCACGGCGGCTCGGCGCCGGTCACGATGGGCGGGGCGTCGAACACGTAGAGGCTCCCCGCGAAAGCCTCTGGCGCGACGGTCCCGTCTTCGGGCCGGAGATTTGAGGCTGTGCTGTACATGAGGAGACGGTCCCCGTGCTCGTCGAGGCCCCGGACGATGGAGGGCCCATTGCCGCGTGCCTCGTTCGTTCCGCCGCTCGCGAGAACCGACCGGCCGCGGAGGCGGTCCCAGTGAACGACCTGGGACGGGTCCCTCTCCCGGATCGTCGAGAACGCCACGGTCGAGCCATCCGCGCTGAGCGCGAAGGGTTGCCCCGGATCGGGCGTCAAGCCATCCGGCGCGGTGATCATCGTCCGCCTGGAGGTGAGCCTGTCCCACAGGACGAGCCTGGAATCGCCCTCTCCGAAGACCAGGAACCGGCCGTCGGCGCTCAGCGCCGGTGTCATCGGGGCCGGTGAATCTGTTGGGATTCGTTCATAGGTGCCCGTGGACCTCGAGAAGACGAAGAGACTCCGGGCAGCCCAGTCGCTAACCGGCCTCGTGAGGTAGGCAACAGTCTCGCCGTCCCTACTCACAGAGTCTCGGGACACTGTGGGGATTCCCCCGTCCACCAGAGTCAACTTGCCCGACTCAACATCTTGGAGGTATAGGCCACTGTAGCCTGCCCAAATGAGCTGACCGCCGGAGCGAGAGACGAAGACGCTCGCGAAGAAGTCATCCGGACCGACCGGAAGCGGTCGATGAGCTCCGCTGCTTCTGTCCCACAGAACGAGGTTTCCGGAGCCGTAGCGGTCCGCAAGCTCTCCAGCCCAGGTCCGGAAGATCACGAAGGCCCCGTCATCGCTCATCAAGGGAGGGTTGCCTCTTCGGAATCCCGAGGCCCGCACCGAGGGATCCCCGGTGTGGCTGACGAGCGAGATTCGGCCGGTACGCCGATCGAATAGATAGAGGGAGGTGCATCCGAAAGTGCCAGAGTACTCCGTGGCGAGGGCACAGGCACTCGAGGGGCGGGTTCCTATGAGGTCTTTGCGGCTGGTGAAGAGCACAGTCATGCCGTCCGCGCTGGTCTGGAGCGACCACGAATCCCGAACCTGCCCGACTGCGCCGAGGGCCAGGGCCTCGACCCGCCCGGACCGGCGATCGCTCACATAGGTCGTCGTAGCGTCCGGGGAGACGCCCGGCCCGGCCTCGACCGGATCGGAGCTCACGCCCCCCATGTATGCATCGAAAAGGGTCGTGCTGCCGTCCAGAGAGAGAAGGCCCGTTTCGGGGAAGTACGCGACAGGCGCACGGCGATTCGACCGCGACACGGCCTCGAGGCGGCATGACGGCAGCTCCGCCCCGTAGAGGGTCATGCCGTCTCCTCCCGGCCAGAAAGCGTAGTCGAAGTCTGGCACGTCGGCCGCGAGGTTCGAAGCGTACGATCTGAAGATCAGGAACGTACCGTCCCTGGCCAGGACCGGCAAACTCGTCCCCTGGTTCGGTGGGCTTCCCAGCGGGCGCGTCGACAGGACGCCCCTTCTCGAGTTCGTGCTGCGGTCGAAGATTGAAATGTCTTCCTCTGCATGGTTGGTCTGGTACGACGCGGTACCGAAGGTGACAAACCTTCCGTCGCCGCTGAGTGAAGGGAACGCCCCGCCACGGGACCAGCTCAATGAGGGAAAATCCGGCTGTCCGCTTACGAGCTGGAGGAGCCCGGTCGCCCTTTCGTAGAGATAGATGTCGTAGTCCTGGTTCGTATCCAGGACGCCCGGCGCGAGGCTGCTCGCGGTGGTCTCCAGCGCGATGACGGACCCGTCGCCCGACATGTCGAACCCCTCGAGCGATCCGTGCGAGAACCCTTCGGCCGACGTTGAATGCGACGCCGCGGTGTGGGTGACCAGCCGGGTCTCGAGCGACAGCCGATCGAAGAGGAACAGGTCGGTCGTGCCCTCCCGGTCGATCTGGCCGGGAACGAGGTTGGTGGCACGGCTTGGATAGGCGACGAACCGGCCGTCCCGGCTGATACGCAAAGGGGCTCCGGCGTTTGCGTTGGCGTAGCCACCCATCGCGGCCCTGCTCACCAGGAGGGTCGTTGCGGTCACCGTGTCGTAGAGAAAGACCTGGTACGCGCCAGGGAGTTCGCCCAGGCCCGTGACGAGATTCGGGCTGGTGCTCAAGAAGGCGATGTAGCGGCCGTCCGGCGTCACCACCGGGGACCACGATGGGCTGGCGGACTCGGTCGGGGAGCCCGCGCGGTGTGAGATGAGACGCCTCGCCCCCGTCGATCTCTCGACGAGAACGACATTTGCTTCAGTGCCATCTGTCAACCAGGCTACGAGGTTCGAACCATCCGCCGTCGTCCCGACGTCCAACAGACCGGGAAACGCCTCCACGCTGTTCGTCGCGCGGTCGAAGACGTACGCCAAGGAATCGTATCCGAGCGCGCTCGATTCGAAGACGACCACCTCGCCGCCTTCCGAGACACGCGGGAGCCGGCTGGCGGAGTTGCCCGTGTCGGTGGGCGATGCGCCGTGACTGACCAGAACAGTCGTTCCCGCCACGCGGTCCCTGAGGAAGACCGCACTCTTCCGGAACCCGGGCGCCACACCCGGCACCAGATCCCCCGCGTAGCTCGTGAAAGCAACATACCGCCCGTTACGACTCAGGGAGTAGGGCCTGGGGCCCGATCGAGATCGATAGAACGTATCGATGAACGTCGTCCCGCTCGGAGGGTTGGCCGGAGCGACCACGTGAACCGAGGCGCTGGCCAGGGACGAGAGGGTTGCGAGAACGGCCGCGGCGACGCAGGCCCGGCTGGCGCACTTCATATCAAGGAGTGACCTGAGTGGTGCAGATCCAACGACACCCAACGGTGCTGCTCCGGAAATCGGACACCGCCGCAGACTCGTGGCGCCCTACCGGCAGCCGACGCCACGAATCGGATACGAGAACGCCCCGGCCAGGCTGTCCGATGCGCCGTCCGGGTTCTGCACCTCGACGCTGCCTCTCGGTTCCCTTCCCGGTGGAATCGGGCCCGCGATCACGAGGATCGAGGTCGAGGTCCTGGAGACGACGGTCGCGGCGACCCCCGCGAGACGGACCGTCACGCCCTCCTGGAAATGCGCACCGCGAACCTCGATGCGCTCTCCGCCGGTTGCGCTCGCGCACGGCGGCTCGACGGCCGTGACCACGGGCGGGGCGTCGAACACATAGAGGGTCCCCGTCAGCGCATCTGGCGGGACGGCCGGCCCGTCTTCGGGCCGGAGGTTCGAGGCCGTGCTGTAGATGAGGAGTCGGTCCCCGTGCTCGTCGAGGCCCCGGACGATCGACGGGCCGTTGCCCCGTGTCTCGCTCTTCCCGGCGGTCGCGAGAACCGGTCGGCCACGAAGGCGATCCCAGTGAACGACCTGCGAAGCGACGCTCGACCGGATCGTTGAGAACGCCACGGTCGAGCCATCCGCACTGACCGCGAAGGCTTGCTCCGGATCCGGCTTCAGGCCGTCGGGCGCCGTGATCTCGGTCCGCCTGGAGATGAGCCTGTCCCACAGGACGAGCCTGGAAGGGCCTTCTCCGAAGACCAGGAACCGGCCGTCGGCGCTGAGCACCGGCACGCCCGAAACGGGGCCGAACGTCCGGATGCGCTCGTGGCCAGTCGACTCCGAGAAGACGAAGAGGCTTTGGTCATAAGCGCTTACCGGCCTCGTCAGGTAGGCGACCGTCTCACCGTCCCAGTCCACGGATGCCGGCGACACCGTCGTCACCCCCGAGTCCACCAGCGTCAACTTGCCCGATTGAACATCTTGGAGGTACAGGCCGCTGCCGCCGCCGTAGCCTGCCCAGATGAGCCGGCGACCGGAGCGAGAGAGGAAGAAGGGGCCGCCCAGGACGTCGGCGAGGCCCGCGGGAAGTGGCCGAAGGGCCCCCGTTTTTCTCTCCCACAGGACGAGCCTGCCGTAGCGGTCCCCGAGTTCACCTCCCCGGGTTCGGAAGACGACGAAGGTCCCCTCGTCGTTCATCGAAGGGCCGGTCGCCCAGTACCCGGAGGCCCGCTCCGAGGGATCCCCGGTGTGGGTGATGAGCGAGATCTGACCGGTACGCCGGTCGAAGAGATACAGGGATGTGCATCTCATCGTGTCCGAGTACTGATTGGTAAGCGTGCACTCGTTCGACGGTCGGGTTCCGATGATGTCCTCTCCGCTCGCCAAGAGCGCGGTCATACCGTCGGGACTGATCTGTAGAAGACCCGATCGCGAAACGACACCCGGCGCGCGCAGGGCCAGCGCCTCGACCCGCCCGGATCGGCGGTCACTCACGTAGGTCGTCAGCGCGTCCGGCCGGGCACCTGGCCCGGCCTCGACGCGGTCGGAGCTCACGTTGCCGATGTAGGCATCGAAGATGCTCGTGCTGCCGTCCAGAGAGAGCAGACCGGTTTCCGGAAAATACGCGATCGCCGCGCGTCCGTTCGATCGCGACACCGCCTCGAGACGGTAGGCCGGCAGCTCGGCTCCGTAGAGCGTCAGACCAACACCGCTGAAGGCTGGGTAGACGTGGTCGAAGTCTGGAACATCGGCCGCCAGGTTGGAGGCGACGGATCTGAAGATCAGGAACGTACCGTCCTTGGACAGGACGGGCCCGAAGCTATAGTCGTTCGGTACAGTTCCCGGCACGCGCGTCGCCAGGACACTCCTCCTCGCATTCGTGCCGCGGTCCAGGACGGAAATGTCATCCTGCGCAGGGTCGAGAAATTGCTCTGTACCGAAGGTGACGAGCCTTCCATCCCCACTGAGGGATGGCTGCACGCCGCCACGGGGCGAGCTCAGAGAAGGAAAGGCCGCCTGTCCGCTTGCGAGCTGCAGGAGGCCGGTCGCCGTTTCGTAGAGGTAGATGTCGTAGGCTCCGTTCGTATCCAGGACGCCCGGCGCGAGCCTGCTCGCGCTGGTCTCCAGCGCGATGACCGACCCGTCGTCCGAGATGTCGAACGCTCCGGGCGATCCGATCGCGCCCGCTTCGGCTGACGTCACATGCGACGCCGCGGTGTGGGTGACCAGCCGGGTCTCGAGCGTGAGACGATCGAAGAGGAACAGGTCGGTGGTGCCTTCCCCGTCGATCTGACCATGAACGAGGTTGGTGGCGCGGCTTTGATATGCGATGAACCGCCCGTCACGGTTCATTCGCAAGGTATACCCGGAGTTCGCGTTTGCGTATCCGCCCGCCACGGCTCGACTCACCAGGAGGCACGTAGAGGTCACCGTGTCGTACAGAAAGACCTGGGACGCGCCAGGGCTTTCGCCCAGGCCCGCGACGAGATTCGGGCTCGTGCTCAGGAAGGCGACGAAGCGGCCGTCGGGCGTCACCACAGGGGACCACGATGGGCTGGCGGTCTCCGTCGGTGAACCCGCGCGGTGTGAGATGAGGCGCCTCACTCCCGTGGCTCTCTCGATCAGAACGACGTTGGCTTCAGCGCCGGTTGTCGACCTCGCGACAAGCTTCGAACCGTCGGCCGTCGTCCCGACGTCCGTCAGACCAGGGAGTGGCTGCACGCCGTTCGTCACGCGGTCGAAGACGTACGAGGAGGAACCGTATCCGAAAGCGTTCGATTCGAAGACGACCACCTCGCCGCCTTCCGAGACTCGCGGCAACCAGCTGGAGTTGTTGCCCGTGTCTGTGGGGGACGACCCGTGACTCACGAGAACGGTCGTTCCCGCCACGCGGTCCCGAAGGAAGACCGCACTCTTCAGGAACCCGGGCGCAACACCGGGCACCAGATCCCAAGCTTCGCTGGTGAACGCAACGTACCGTCCGTCGCGGCTCAGCGAATATGACTTGTGGCCCTCTCGAGAGGTGTGATACGTGCTGATGATCGTCGTCCCGCTCGGAGGGTTGGCGGGGGCAACCACATGAACCGAGGCGCTGGCCAGGGGCGAGAGGGTTGCGAGAACGGCCGCGGCGACGCAGGCCCGGCTGGCGCACTTCATATCAAGGAGTGTCGTGAGTTGTGCAAACCCAACGGCACCCTCCTTGCCGATTGTCAGAAGGAGCGCAAGGGTTCGGTCAGGTCGCGCCCTTCGAGGACTTCTTGACCATGAACGTCGCGCTGGCCGGACACAGCGACGAGAACTCGCGCGTCGCACGGATCGCCTCAGGCGCGGTTCCGCGGTCGGCCACGGCGTATCCGAGGCCCTCGAAGAACGGCCGCGCGGTCGTCGTCAGCAGGTAGACCTCGGTCACCCCGAGCCCGCGTGCATGGGCTTCGATTGCGTCGACGAGCCGCTTGCCGTGGCCGAGACCCCGGGCCTCCGGCGCGACGGCAAGAGACCGCAGGAGCGCCACCGGTCCATGGACCTCGAGGCCCACGACGCCCGAAGGCGCGTCCGCGGGCCCGAGGGCGAGAAAGTGCTCGAAGCTCGCGCCGTCGAGGTCCTGCACCGGGAGGTCGCACAGCGCGAGAAGGGCCTTGGTGGCGGCTTCCGTGGGTCTGCTGAAGTCACTCATGCTCTCTCCTTCGAAAGCTGCGAGGGCGCGTCTTCGGGAACGATATCCGCGAGCGGACCGAGCCTCAGCATCGCCGGCGAGAACCGGGCGATGACGGCCACCACGGCGAGTGTGCCGATGCCCCCGAGTACGACGGAGCCTACCGGCCCGAGGAGCGCGGCCGTCATGCCCGATTCGAACTCACCCAGCTCGTTCGAGAGGCCGATGAAGACGTAGTGGATCGCCGACACCCGGCCGCGCAGCGCGTCGGGCACGAGCTGCTGCTCGAGCGTCATCCGGATCACCACAGAGACCATGTCGGCCGCGCCGGCCACCGCGAGAAACGCCCCGGACAGCCAGGGATTCGTCGACAGCCCGAACCCGAGCGTCACGACCCCGAACACCGCGACGGCCACGAGGAGCACCACGCCGGGACGCCTCCACGGCGCGAGGCGCGTGAGCGCCATGGCCATCAGCAGCGCCCCGGCCGCGGGGGCCGCGCGGAGGAGGCCGAGACCCGTGGGACCCACGTGGAGGATCTCCTTGGCGAAGACCGGAAGGAGAGCCGTCACCCCGCCCAGCAGCACCGCGAAGAGATCCAGCGACAGCGCGGGAAGGAGGAGCTTCGAGCCGAAGATGAAGCGCACGCCCACGAGGAGATCCGACACGCTCTTCACCTTCGCGGCCCGCTCCGGAGACTCCCCCACGCCCTTTCTCCCGAGGCTCACGAGGACGACCGCGAACGCCGCGGCGCACACGGCGTGGAGGATGTAGGCGAATCGCGCGGTGCCCGTCGCGAGGAGAAGGCCCGCCATGGCCGGACCGGCGATCGAGGCCGCCTCGAACCCCGACGAGGAATACGTGTTGAGCTTGGGACGGTCCTCGGGCGGCACGAGACGCGGCAGCATCGAGGCGACCGCGGGCGAGTTGAGGCTCACGGCCGTGGCGTGGAGCGCGAGGAGCCCGTACACCAGAGGTGCCGAGAACGCGCCCGTCGCCACGACGGCGAGCCCGCTCGCGGCCGCCAGCATCGTGAGCTGCGAGGCCACGGCCACCCGCGGCCCGCCAAGGCGGTCCACGACGTGCCCCGAGAAGATCGCGAGCACCACGACGGGGAGCACCTGCACGAGGCCCACGAGCCCGAGCGCGAACACCGAACCGGTGCGCTCGTAGACGTCCCAGCCCACGGCCACAGCGAACACCTGCCGCCCGAAGACGGACGCGATGCGGCCCGAGAGAAAGGGCAGCACGTGGGGGGCACGGAGTACGCGGTCCATGGAGAAACGCGCCGTCCGGCGCGAAGCGGAGAGTGTAGAAGCGGCTCCCCTTGCTAAGCTCGCCGTTCGCACCCGATGCGTACCAAAGGATGATCCGAAAGCGCTTCTCCCTTCCCGCCCTCGGCCTCGCAGCTCTCGTCGCCGTCCTCTCGGGCACCCCGCCCGGGTCTGGCCGGGCCGCGGCGCAGTCCGCGGCGCCAGCCCCGGGCGAGGCCCTCGGCGTGACGCTCGCTTTCCCGGGCACCCCGACGTCGACGATCCGCGGTGAGGAGTCGGCCGGCCGGTTCCTGTTCTCGGCCAACGAGGTCACGGCCGCGCTCGCGGGGACGTTCACATTCGACGCCGCGACCGACTCCTACGAGGTCAAGCTCCGCGGCCATTCGGCCGTGTTCGGCGTCGAGTCGGCCGTGGTCGTGATCGACACGCGGCTCGTGCAGCTCACCCACCCCGTGAAGGGCGAGGGCTCGACCGCGATGGTCGATCTCGAGTTCCTCTCGAAGGTCGTCGGGCCGCTCGCCGGCGTCACGTTCACGTTCGACCGGTCCACACGCACGCTGGCCGCGTTGCGCTCGGAGTCGGCCGATATCGGCGTCGAGGCCACCATCGGCGCGGCC
>CAZXSG010000117.1:0-8709 GCA_964643185.1 uncultured Holophagales bacterium | reverse complement strand
CCCGCGAGACCGCAAGGCCGTGTACACGAAGCTCCCGCCGCGCGAGTACACGTTCCGCGTGCGCGTGTCGCGCGCCGGCGGGAGCTGGGTGGAGTCCGAGGCCGGGCTCCGGATCCGGGTGACGCCTCCCTGGTGGCGCACCTGGTGGGCCTATCTCCTGTTCGGCGCGGGCATTCTGGGTCTGGTTGGCGGAGGGGTGCGGTATCGCGTCTACAGCCTGAGGAAAAAGAGCGAGGAGCTGCAGACGCTCGTCGTCGAAAGGACGGCCGATCTCCGCGAGTCGGAGAAGCGGGCGCTGGAGGCCCGCCGGGATGCGCTGGAAGCCAGCCGCGCCAAGTCGGTCTTCCTCGCGAACATGAGCCACGAGCTGCGCACGCCGCTGAACGCGATCCTGGGTTTCGCCCAGCTCATGGACCGGAGCCGCGGGCTGGACGCCGAGAACCGCGAGGCGGTGCGGACGATCCTGCGGAGCGGCGATCACCTCCTCGCGCTCATCAACGACGTCCTCTCGCTCTCGAAGATCGAGGCCGGGCGGCTCGAGCTGGTGGACGAGCCGTTCGATCTCGCGAAGCTCCTCGAGAACGTGCGCGCCATGATCGGCGTCCGGGTGGAAAGCCGCGACGTCGCCGTGGTCTTCGACCTCTCTCCTTCTCTTCCGGCCGTCGTACGCGGCGACGGACGCAAGCTGCAGCAGGTGCTCCTCAACCTGCTCGGCAACGCCGCGAAGTTCACGGAGAAGGGCAGCATCCGCCTCACCGCCGCCTGGGAGGACGGGCGCGCGCGCTTCGAGGTGAGGGACACGGGACCGGGCATGTCGCAGGCCGAAGTGGCGTCGCTCTTCGAGGCGTTCGTGCAGACGGCGAGCGGACAGCGGGCGAAGGAGGGGACCGGCCTCGGGCTCGCGATCAGCCGCCGGATCGTGAGGCTGATGGGGGGCGACATCGCCGTTCGGAGCGCATCCGGTGAAGGCACGACGTTCACGTTCGAGGTGTCCTTGCCGGTGGCGCCGGCTTCCGCGGCGCGCAGCGGCGGGGACGCGCGGCGCGTCGTTGGCCTCGAGGGTTGGCGGCAGGCACGCAGCCCGCGGGTGCTCGTGGTGGACGACGGCGCGGACAACCGCGCGCTCCTCGTGAAGCTCCTCCGGGCGACCGGGTTCGAGGCCCGGGATGCGGTCGACGGCGAGCAGGGCGTCGCGATCTTCGGGGAATGGGCGCCGGACCTCGTCTTGATGGACCTCCGAATGCCCGTCGTGGACGGCCGGCAGGCGACCCGGCTCATGCGCGAGATCGAAGCCGGGAATCCCTCAGGGATTCCTCAGCGGTCCTACCGGACCGCCGGAGACCCGGCGCGCTCACGGACCCCGATCGTGGTGCTCACCGCGAGCGTCCTCGACCATGAAAGGGGCGACCTTCTCGCGGGGGGCGCGGACGACTTTCTCCACAAGCCGTTCGGCGAGGCGGCCCTGTTCGCGAAGCTGAAGGAGCAGCTCGGCTGTCGCTGGGTTTACGAGGCCCCGCGCGACGCCACGGATGCCGCGGCGGGCGCCGGCGAGGTCCTGACGGCCGGTCGCGTCCAGCGCCTCGCGCCGGAGCTTCGGGCGGCGCTCCAAAGGACGCTCACGATGGGAGACGTCGACGAGGCGCGCCAGGTCGCCGCGCTGATCGAGCCGCTCGACGCAGAGCTCTCTCGGGCACTGATCGGTGCGATTCGCGACTTCCGGCTGGACGAGATCCTGTCGCTCATCGAAGCAGCCCAGGCCGCAGAGGCGCCATGATTTCCGTCCAGTTGGGTGCTATCTCCTCGCCCGTCTGCGAAGGCTGGCTCGAGGCGCTGGGTTCGTCCGGACCTTCCCGGCCGCTGGCGGCTCTCGGTGCCCTGGCCGAGGCCGTGATCGGCACGGTTGCGCAGAGCGCGCTACGGCAGCCGCTGGAAGAGGCACTGGGGCCCTCGCCTCTGTGCGACGTCGATCAGAGCTGGGTGCGCCACGGACGTCCGCCGCACAGCTGGCACCAGGACGGCGCGCTGCGCTTCGACTTCCTGGCGCACGACGGGAGGCCGTTGCCCGGGGACGCGGCGCTCGAGCTGCGGATCGCATGGATCGCGCTCACGCCCTGTGGCGAGCGGGCGCCCGGGCTCGAGTGGGTGGATGCGCCGCTCGACGGGCTGCTCCGGCCGTCGGAGCTCGCGGAGGACGCCGTGGCCGCACGCTTCGATGCGGGCCGTTTCCTGCGTCCGGTTCTCGCACCAGGCGACGCGCTCCTCTTCGATGGCCTGCTGCTGCACCGCACGCACTCCACCGCGGCCATGACGGAGATGCGCACGAGCCTCGAGCTGCGATTCTTCCGGGCGGATCGCATCCCGCCGCGGGTCGCGGCCGACCGCCTTCTCCCGCTAGGCCGATCCGCGGCGCCGGTGACCTGAGCGGCCCGGCCGATACCCGACGCCCTTTGCCGGAGCGGTCGTCGAAGAGGTCCCCGCGTCCTCGGCGTGGACGTACGTGCTCTCCTGCGCCGCGCGCTGCCGGGCCTCGAGAGCCTCCCGCGGGGGATGCTCCGGGATGAGGCATTGGGGTCCGCCTCCGATGAGGTTCTGCCGCCCGGCCTCCGTGAGCGCGCGGTGCACGGCGAACCAGTTCTCCGGCTTGAAAAATTGCATGAGCGCGCGCTGGACCTTGCGGTCGTTCAGCTTCCGCACGGTGTCCACGGGCTTCATCGTCTGCGGGTCGAGGCCCGTCCAGTACATGCAGGTCGCGATGTCCATGGGCGCGGGAATGAAGTCCTGCACCTGCCGCGGCTTGTAGCCGTGGGCCTTGAGGAAGACCGCGAGGTCGATCATCTCGGCCACTCCCGAGCCCGGGTGGCTCGCGATGAAGTAGGGAACGAGGTACTGCTCCTTGCCGGCCTTGTCGCTCGCCGCGTCGAATTTCTTCGCGAACGTCTCGAACGATTTCGACGACGGCTTTTTCATGAGCGAGAGCACGGCGTCGCTTCGGTGCTCGGGGGCGACCTTCAGGTGGCCGCCCACGTGGTGCGTGGCCAGCTCCTCGATGTACTCGTCGTCGAGGATCGCGAGATCCATGCGGATGCCGCTCGCGATGTTCACGCGCTTCACGCCCTCGACGGCGCGCGCGGCCCGCATCAGCTCGATGGTGGGACCGTGGTTCGTGCCGAGGAGCGTGCAGATCGTGGGGTGGATGCACGACAGCCGCCGGCACTTCACCTCGACCTCCGGCCGCGTGCAGCGCATCTGGTACATGTTCGCGGTCGGGCCACCGAGATCGCTGATGGTTCCCTTGAACTGCGGGTCCTGCGCGATCGTCTCGACCTCCGCGAGGATCGAACGCTGGCTCCGGCTCTGGATGACCCGCCCCTCGTGCATCGTGATGCTGCAGAACGTGCAGCCCCCGAAGCAGCCGCGCATGATCTCCACCGAGTCGCGGATCATTTCGAACGCCGGGATCTTCTCCGTGTACCTCGGATGCGGGCGCCGCACGTAGGGGAGGTCGTAGATCGCGTCCATCTCGCCTTCGGAAAGCGGAAGGCAGGGCGGGTTGAACACGGCCATGCGGTCGCCCTGTGCCTGGACGAGGCGGCGGGCGTTGAACGGGTTCGTCTCCTCGTGGAAGGCCTTCGTCGCCTTCGCGAACGCGAGCTTGTCGGCCGCCACGGCGTCGAAGCCCGGCAGCTCGAGGGTCGGCCACGGACTGTCCGCGGGCGGCGGCGGAATCTCCTCCTTCATCCCCAGGAGATACGCCACGCCCCGTAAATCGCGAAGGTCCCGTACGGTCTCTCCGGCGCGGAGCCTTTCGGCGATGGCCACGATCGTCTGCTCGCCCTTGCCGAACGCGAGGAGGTCGGCCTTCGACGGCACGAGCATCGACGGACGCACGGTCTCGGACCAGTAGTCGAAATGCGCGATGCGGCGGAGCGAGGCCTCGATGCCGCCGATCACCACGGGCACGCCGGGAAACGCCTCGCGGCAGCGCTGGGCATAGACCGGCGTCGGGCGATCGGGCCGGAGGCCGATCGCGCCGCCGGGCGAGTACGCGTCGTCGTTGCGACGCTTCTTGCTCGCCGTGTAGTGGTTGATCATGGAGTCCATGTTCCCGGCCGACACGGCATAGAAGAGTCGCGGGCGGCCCAGCTCGCGCCACGCGTCGGCCGACTTCCAGTCGGGCTGCGGCAGGATCGCGACCCGGAACCCGCGCGACTCGAGGACCCTTCCGAGCACGGCCATCGCGAAGCTCGGATGGTCCACGTAGGCGTCGCCGGTCACGAAGACGACGTCCACGGCGTCCCAGCCGCGAGCGGCCACCTCCGCGGCGCTCGTGGGGAGAAACGTCGACCCGCGGCCGGCGGACGCAAGGCTCGGAAGGGGCAGAGGAACGGTCATCGCGGAAGCAGCGTCCTCGGGTCGCCGGTGGTGCGGTCGATGGCGGAGGCGTAGGCCGCGAACCGGGCGCCGGCCGTGGGGGTCGAGAGGACGAACGCGGCGCCCGAGACGTCGGGGACGCCCAGGTCGTTCCCGACGTTGAGCTGCGCGAACGCGAGAGGTCCCATCGACACGCGCCGCGTGGCGAGCGTCGTGCCCACGGGCGACACGAGCACGACGTCGATGTCCATCGCCGTCTCGCCTGCGTTGGCCAGCATGAGGTTGGTGCGGAACGCCGAGTCCTGCGAGACGCCCACGATGCTCTTCGGCGTCGCGCCGATGAAGTCTGCCGCGGGAACCGCGGGCACGCTCTGCCCGAAGGTCCCTCCGGAGCCGCCCGGCGTCGAGGTCTGTCCCTGCACGGCCAGGCTCGCGGTCGACCGCACGAGGATCGGCCCGAAGTCCGTCGTGAGCCCGAAGAGGCTGCTCAGCACGTCCGCGTAGGTCTTCGTCTCGCCTGCGACGAGCGTCACGGTCCGCTCGGCGCCTCCCGTGCCGTCGCCCGTGTGCCCCAGGAACTTGACGGTGGCGCTGGCGGCGGACGTTCCCGTGTTGCGGAGGGTCAGGTCCGTGGTGAAAAACGTCCCGATGCCGGCGGCCCGCGCGCTCGACGGCAGCATCCAGGAACTGCCGGAAGACGAGCCCGGCAGCAGCGTGCGGGGATCGCCTGTGGTGCGGTCGATGGCGGAGGCGTAAGCCGCGAACTTCCCGCCCGCGGTGGACGTCGAGAGCAGGAGCGCGGCGCCGGAGACCTCAGGGACGCCGAGGTCGTTCGCGACGTTGAGCTGCGCGAAGGCCAGCGGGCCCAGCTCGACGCGTCGGGTCGCGAGCGTGTTCCCGCTCGAGCCCACGAGGACGACGTCGACGTCGACCGGTGTTTCCGTGGCGTTCGCGAGCATCAGGTTCGTGCGGAACGCGGCGTCCTGCGATACGCCCACGATCGAGCGCGGCGACGAGCCGATGAAGTCCGCCGACGGAATCGCGGGCACGCTCTGCCCAAACGTGCCGCCAGTCCCGCCACCGCCCGGCGTGGAGGTCTGCCCCTGGATCACCAGGCTCCCTGAGGACTTCACGAGGATCGGCCCGAAGTCCGTCGAGAGGCCGAAGAGGCTGCTCAGCACGTCGGCGTACGTCTTCGTCTCGCCCGCAGCGAGCGGGACGGTGCGCTCGGCGCCTCCGCGGCCGTCTCCGGTGTGGCCCAGGAACTTCACCGTCGCTGTCGTGGCTGACGTTCCCGCATTGCGAAGAGTCAGATCTGTCGTGAAGAACGTCCCGATGCCGGCCGCGCGCGCGCTGGAGGGCAAAACCCACGAGGACTCGACGGGGCCCGAGCCCACGAGGCCGCGCAGCTCGGCGAGGTCCAGGCCGTCGGCGGCCAGCTCGCCCGCGTAGATGCAGGAGAGGCGGCGCGGGTGGTAGCTGTCGTCCTTGCGGAGGATCTTTTCGTAGTCGGGCACGCCGCGCCGGGACCAGACCTCGTTCGGGAACGCCGTGGTCGGCTGGTTGAGGACGAACGGCGTGTACTGGTCCACGAACCGCACCCGGAGAGTGGGCTGCGCAGAGGTGATCTCCTCCACGGCCCGCAGCGCTCGGTCCACGAAGCGGCGCTTCACGGTCGCGAGGAGGGCCTCGTCGGGCGGCTCGCCGAACTGGTAATCGGGCATGTGGCCGGTGACCACGATGACGGGGTTGGCCCGGCAGGACGAGCCGTTCGCGAGGAGCCCGATGAGCTCCTTGAGCTGAGCCACGTACTCGTCGTCGTTCTCGTTTCCGAAGTCGTTTCCGCCGCGGGAGGCGAACGCGAGGTCGTAGCAGAACGTGCGCGCCTCGAGCTCGCCGCGTTTCTGCTCGAGCCACGACGGAATCGTGGTTCCCGAGATCGCGGACGTGGGCTCGGCGGTCGTCGAGGGGTAGGTGCCCGAGTACGTGTTGTCGTCCGCATCGGCCCAGACGTCCGAGCCCACGAACTCGATATCGAGATCGGGCGCCCGCAGCTTGAGGCGGTCGCGCATCGGGATCATCCAGCCGTACTCGTCCTCGTCGTTGCGTAGCTCGCCGCCGCCGCGCTCGTTGAGGGCACCCGTCGCCGTGAACGGGGGAGCCACGAAGCGGTTGCGGCGCTCGATGCTCTCGCCCGCCATGTACACGCGGATCGTGCCGGCGGTCTGCGCCTCGGCCCCGGAGCAGGCGAGGGCGAAAAGGAGAAGGAGGGCCAGGGTTCTCATGCCGTGAGTCTAGAGGCTCCTCCTGGTCCTCGCGTTCCGCCCTGCTATCGTCCGCGCCCCATGATTTCCGTTTCCGACCTCGGCAAGTCCTTCGGCGCGCAAACCCTGTTCAGCGGCGTCTCCCTGCAGTTCAACCCCGGCAACCGCTACGGCCTGGTGGGAGCCAACGGCTCCGGCAAGTCCACGCTCCTCCGGATCCTCTCGGGGGAGGAGGCCGCGTCCGACGGCATCGTCTCGATTCCGAAGAAGGTGAAGCTCGGCGTCCTGAAGCAGGACCACTTCCGCTATGAGGAGATGCCCATCGTCGAGGTCGCGATGATGGGCAACCTGGAGCTCTGGGAGGCGATGGCCGAGAAGGAGCGCCTCCTCCACGCCGATTCGGAGTTCGACACCGACCGCTACGCCCACCTGGAAGACATCATCCTCAGGCACCAGGGCTACTCGCTCGAGGCCCGGGCCGCAGAGATCCTCGAAGGGCTCGGCATCCCCACCGCGGTCCACCGGGACAAGCTCTCGACGCTCTCCGGCGGCTTCAAGCTGCGGGTGCTGCTGGGCCAGGTGCTGGCCGCGAGCCCCGACGCACTCCTCCTCGACGAGCCCACGAACCACCTCGACATCGTGTCGATCCGCTGGCTCGAGAAGT
Organism: uncultured Holophagales bacterium; assembly: GCA_964643185.1. GTDB lineage: Bacteria > Acidobacteriota > Thermoanaerobaculia > UBA5066 > UBA5066 > JAEUQS01. Next base: position 1,410 of record CAZXSG010000117.1, on the reverse strand, counting down.
TCCTCGACGCGTACGAGGGGCTCGCGATCGTCATCTCGCACGACCACCGGTTCCTCGACAACGTGTGCACGCACATCGCCGACGTGGACTACGAGACGGTCCTCCTCTACACCGGCAACTACTCGGCCTTCGTGGCCCAGAAGGCGGCCGAGCGGGAGCGCAAGGAATCGGAGATCGAGAAGCGCGAGAAGCAGATCGCCGGGCACCAGGCCTTCGTCGACAGGTTCCGCGCCAAGGCCACCAAGGCCCGCCAGGCGCAGAGCAAGATCAAGCTCATCGAGAAAATCGTCGTCGAGAAGCTGCCCCAGAGCTCGCGGCGCTACCCGCGCTTCAAGTTCCGCCAGGGGCGCCCCAGCGGGCGCCAGGCGCTCGAGCTCGAGGGCATCGGCAAGGCCTACGGCGAGAACGTCGTGCTCAAGGACGTCTCCCTCAAGGTCGAACGCGGAGACCGGCTGGCGATCATCGGCCCGAACGGCATCGGCAAATCGACGCTCCTCAAGATCGCCGTGGGCGAGCTGGCTCCGGACGCGGGCAAGGTGACCTGGGGCTACGAGGCCGCGCCCGGCTACTTCTCACAGGACCATTCCGAGATCCACGCGGGCGGCCGGCAGACCATCGAGTCCTGGCTGTGGGAGGTCGCTCCCGGGGAGCCCATCGGGTTCATCCGGGGTGCTCTCGGCCTCGTGCTCTTCACGGGGGACGACGCGGCCAAGCCCGTGCGCAGCCTCTCGGGCGGCGAGTGCGCGCGCCTCGTGTTCGCGCGGCTCTCGATCCTCGGGCCCAACGTCCTCGTGCTCGACGAGCCCACCAACCACCTGGACATCGAGGCCATCGACGCGCTCGTCGAGGCGCTTCGCGAGTACGAGGGCACGCTCATCTTCGTGTCGCACGACCGTTGGTTCGTCTCGCAGCTCGCGAACCGGATCATCGAGATCTCACCGAAGGGCCTCAACGACTTTCGCGGCACCTACGACGAGTACATCGACCGGCTCGGCGACGACCATCTCGACGCGGACGCCGTGCTCCTCAAGCTCCGACGGGCGAAGAAGGCTCAGGACTCCGCGAAGAAGGAAGGCGAGCCGAAGCGCCAGCACCGCGCGCGGACGCTCGAGAAGAAGCGCGACGAGCTGATGAAGCAGATCGAGACGATGGAGGAGCGCGTCCACGGCATCAGCGAGCGGTTCCTGGATCCGGCGCTCTCGGGCAAGAACGCGCAGAAAGAGGCCCGCAAGCTCGAAGAGGAGCAGAAGGGCCTCAAGACGAAGATCGCGGACCTGATGGCCGAATGGGAGAAGGTCGAAGAGGAGCTCGCGTCGGTGGGCGCCAACGGCTGAAAAAAATCGAGCGCGCCGGAGGCGTTTCCCGGCCCGGAGGGCTGAATAACTTCAGGGAACCTTGGTCATACCTCCG
>CAZXSG010000116.1:0-8729 GCA_964643185.1 uncultured Holophagales bacterium | reverse complement strand
TTGTAGAACGGTCCGGTGAACGTTCCCGCGAACATCATGGCGAGGTCGTCGCTGTCTTTCCAGTTCGTGGCGGCGCCGAGCTGGTGCTTCACGCTCTCGTGGAACGCCGTGCCCGGGAGCGGGTACGACACCGAGACGCCGACGTCGTCGGGGGCTTCCTCGCGCACGAGGTCGCGGGTCGCGAGGATGTCGTGCCAGTCTTCGCCCGGATACCCGAGCTGGAGGAACCAGGACGCGCGGATGCCCTTCGCCTTCAGTCGGCGGGTCGCCAGCCGCACCTTCTCGATGGTGGTGCCCTTCTGCATCGCGTCGAGGATGTGCTGCGCGCCGCTCTCGACGCCCATCCACACCTCTTCGGCTCCGGCGTGCGCGAGCGCCTCGACGCCGCTCTCGGTCATGAGGTCGACGCGCGACTGCACGGTGAAGGGGACGCGCAGCCCGCGGGCCGCGAGCGCCTCGGCGTAGGTCTCGATCCAGCGGGGCGTGAGGCCGAAGATGTCGTCCGCGAACCAGATGTGCTCCGGCGCGACGGCCTTGGTGAGCGCGGCGAGCTCGTCGGCCACGGAGGCCGGGCTCCGCTGCGCGTAGCGCGTGCCGTAGAGCGGCTTCGCGCACCAGTTGCAGTGGAAGGGGCAGCCCCGTGTCGTCACCATGTTCCAGGAGAGCCGGCCGTGAGCGTTCGTCCACGCGGCGCGGTAGCGCCCGGCGTCCACGAGGTCCCAGGCGGGATGGGGCAGCTCGTCGAGCGCGTCGAGGAACGGCTGCGGCTTCGTGCGGGCGACGTGGAGCGATCCGTTCGTGCCCGCCTCGACGACAAGTCCGGGCACGCTTCGAAGCGCGCGATTCCCCGCGAACGCGTCGAGGAGGTCGAGGAGCACGGTCTCGGTTTCCGAGACGACGACGGCCTCGGCCCCGGCCGCGAGGTAGATCTCCGGGTGGTCGCTCGCGTCGGGTCCGCTCACCGCGACGCGGGCGCCCGCCGAGGTCGCCAGGCCGATCATCTCGATCGCGGCCTCGCGCATGCGCGTCGTGCACATCTTGGTGAGGAAGTTGAAGCTGTCTTCGAACAGGAAGACGACTCCGGGGCGCGATTCGGCGAGCGCGGTCTGGAAGTCAGAGACTCCCGGGCTCAGCATCGCGTCGAAGAACGCGGGCTCGACCCCGGCCCGCCGGAGCACCGCCGCGGCGAGCAGCGTCGCGAGCGGGGCGTACGGCCTCATCTTTCGCGTCTGTTTCGCGTCGTACGCCAGGAAGTAGGAGTGCGCCACGAGGACGCGGGAAGGGAACATGACGGGCAGTGTGAGTCTAAGCGGTCCGGCCCAGGAGACGTGAGACGCACGTCACGGTGGCCGCGAGGTCCTGGTGACCCGTCAGCCGGTACGTGCTCGCGGCCCAGGCCGCGACGGCCCGAGAGAGCCCGTCCTCCTGCGGGATCGCGCCTTCTTCGAAGGCCGCGGAGACGTCTGCCGAGGGAATCGGCGTGAGGTTCAGAGGTCCGTCCCGGCGGCCGAGAAGCACCGTCGCGACCCGCCGCGCGCGGCGCCGCGCGGGCGTGCTCGCTGCGAAGAGATCCACGCGGAGCTTCTCCTCGCCCCCGGTGAAGGCCGGCTCGGTGCGGCTCAGAAGCCCGGTGAGACGGGCGGATTCCGGCGAGAACGCCAGATCGCGCACGGCCGCGAGGAGGGCGTCGGGGTCGGCCCGGGAGACGAGCAGGGACTCGTCGGCGAGGAGGTCGAAGCTGGCCGCGAGGCAGGCCCCCGCGAGGGTCGACTTGCCCGCCCCCGCCGCCCCGCGGATCACCACGGCGCGTCCGTCGAAGACGACGGCCGCCGCGTGGACGACGCGATATCGGCGCTGGGCGAGAAGGTAGGTCACCGGCGCCTCGAGGAGGTATCGGGCGGCGAGCGCGGGCGCGGCGGCGAGGACGCCTTCGGAGACGCGGCCTGTGACGGTCGAGGGCCCCGGCGTGAACGTGGCTTCGAGGAGGCCTCCCATCGAGAGAGACCAGCTGTGTCCGGCGCGGGTCCACCGGAGCGACCGTTCGAGCGCGAGGGGATCGCCTTCGGGGCCGGACACGACCTCGATCGCAATCCGGATGGGATCCGGTTTCAGAAAGCGCGCCGGAGGCGTTTCCCGGCCCGGAGGGCTGAGCAAATCCGCCGGGTCGAAGAGGCGGGCGGCGAGCACGCCGAGCCGGCTGTCGTTCACCTGGAGGACGAGCGAGTCTTCGGGTACGCTGAACGAAAAGAAATCCGTTCCCGACGCCGGCTTCGTGAGGAACGTATCCCCTGATTGCACCGGAGGAGTCTCTCGCGAGTCCCCTTTCGAAACAGAAGGTTGGTTCCATGAAATTTCAGACGATGGCTGTCGTGCTCGCTTTCGTGGCCTGCGGCCCGCTCGAGGCGGGGCAGCTGCGCGGGCGGGCCTTTCTCGATGAGAAGCCCGCTCCGGGGGTGACCCTCACGGCCGTACCCGTCGAGACGGCCCACGAAACGGCGCGTCGCGAGGCCCGGGGTGGGGCCGAGCCCGCCGCGCTCGCGACCGCCGTGACCGGCGCGGATGGCAGCGCGGTCCTGGCGGTGGGTGGAGCGGCCGCCAGCGAGGGCCTCGTCGAGGTGCGGGTCAGCGGGACGGGCGCCGTCGCCTACACGCTCGACGGAGCCTGGGGCGTCAGCGAAAGCGACGAGCTGCCGGAGATTCAACTGACGCGCTCGGCGGCTCTCTCCGGCCGCGTCGTGGACGCCGCGGGCGCTCCCCTGGAAGGCGCGGACGTGGAGCTGACCCCGCGGGTGGCCGAGAGCCTCGGTCGCGCGGTTCCCCTGAGAACGAAGACCGCGGCGAACGGCACGTTCCGCTTCGAGGGAGCCTCCGCGGCGGGGAACGCGATATCGGTTTCCAAGCCCGGGTACGCGCCCGTGAGGCTGCTCGCGCTGAAGGCGGGGACGATTCCGCGGCCCTTCGTCCTCGCCTCGCCGCTACCGATCTCGGGAACGGTCGTCCTCCCCTCGAAGAAGCCGGCCGCGGGGGCCCTCGTGCGCTTCGAGGGCGCCGGTGTCACGCGCTGGGTGGAGGCGGACGAGGCGGGCGCGTTCCACATCGCGGACGCGCCGCGAGGCGCCGGCCAGCTCGTCGCGACGGCCGGGCCGGCAGGCGCGGCGCGGATCCGGTTCGCTCTACCGCGCACGGTGGAGGCGCCTCTCGTCGTCGCGCTGGAAGTGCCTGGCACGCTCGAGGGGCGCGTCGTCGACGCCCAGACGCTCGCGCCCGTCCCGGGGGTGCGCGTCGAGACGCGGGCGCTCCACGGCGAGGGCAGCGTCGTGCGGACGGGCAAGGACGGGAGCTACCGGGTCCGCGCTCTCCCGGAGGGCCGATACCGGGTCATCGCGGACGAGCCGCGGTACGTGCGGGTTGTGAAGCGCTCGGTGGCCGTCCCGGCTGGCGAGGTTCGCCGCCTGGACTTCGCCGTCAAGCGCGGCGCCGCGATCGCCGGGCGCGTGGTGGACGAGACCGGTGCGCCCGTGGCCGGCGCGAGGGGCACGGTGGTGAGGACGACCTTCGGGTCGGCGGCCGCGCTGGCCTCCCTCGCCGCGCGGCTCGAGAATGCCGACGCCACCCTGAGCTCCTTCCGCTCGGCTCCGGACGGCACGTTCCGCCAGTCCCGCATCACCCCCTCCGAGGACTACTCGCTTTTCGTTGCCTTCCCCGCGGCCGAGCTCTTCCGGCGCGACGGCATCTCGCTCGCGCCCGGGCAGACCCTGACAGGTCTCGAGGTCGTGCTCCGGCGTGGCCTCGCGCTCGAGGGGATCGTGGTGGACGCGGCCGGCAGCCCCGTTTCCGGCGCGGCGGTCTCGCTCGGCACGGAGGATGCCATGAGGCGCGGGTTCAAGGTCCAGCTCCGGAAGGTCGAGACGGATGCCGCGGGACATTTCGTGGTCCGCGGGCTCCCTGAGGGCGCGCTCGAGGTCGCCGTCTCGAAGGCGGGCGCGGCGCTTCCCGATCCCGTGAAGGTCGTCCTCGCAACGGGCCAGTCGCCCGAGCCTCTGCGCATCGTGCTCGAGCCGGGCGCGTCGATCGGCGGGTTCGTGCGCACCAAGAGCGGCCGTCCCGTCGAGGGGCTCGCGGTCTTTGCGCGGCGCGCCAAGGGGGCGACGGGCCGGGCCGGGGCCTCGAACGTCGTGTCGCTTCCGACCGACTCCGAAGGGGTCTTCCTCATCGAGGGACTCCGGCCCGAGGAGACCTACGAGATCTCGATGTTCGAGCCCGAACCGACGACCCGCTTCGCGCCGCAGGTGATGCGCACCGTGGCGGCGCCCGCGGAGAACGTGATTCTGGAAGGGCCCACCCGCGGACGGATCCGGGGTGTGGCCGTGGATCTCGACACGGGGCGCCCGATCCGGGAGTTCACGGTGCTGCGCGAGAACGAGGCGTTCTCGACCGGCGCGTTTCCGAGCGCGTATCGGCCGGCGGCGCCCGGAACGCGCATCGAGGTCGCGTCCGAGGACGGCGCGTTCGAGCTCGAGGCCGTGCCCGAGGGAACGTGGAGGGTCGTGGTGGAGGCCGAGGGGTATCAGAACGGCCGGGCGGGAGGCGTCGTGGTCTCGGGAGACGCTCCGGGAGAGCCCCTGATCGTGAAGCTCTCGAAGGGCCGGATCCTCGAGGGCCGCGTGATCGACGCGAAGACCGGCCGGCCCGTTCCCGAGGCCGCGGTCTCCGCGAGGCCCGCGGCCGGGGATGCCGGCGCGGCTGCGTCGTACGGCCATAGCGGCGAGCCTCTCGTCTCCGATGCCGAGGGCCGCTTCGCGATTCCGGGCCTCTCTCCGGGGGCCTACACGATCTCGGCCCGGCACACGGACTACGCGCCCGTGAGCGAGCAGGCCGAAGTGGGGGACGGCGCGACCGCCCCGGTCGTGCTGAAGCTTGCCGCGGGCCTCACGGCGTCGGGCACCGTCGTCTCGAAGGAGGGACGCGTCGTTTCCGGCGTCGAGGTCAGCCTGGACGCGAGCGGCGGCCGGGGCGGTGGACAGGCCCGTTTCGTGACGGACTCCGCCGGCCGGTTCCGGTTCCGCAACCTCTTACCCGGCCGGTATGCGCTGCGGGCCACCGTGAAGGGCCGGACGTCGGCGCCGGTCGAAGCCGTTCTGGAAAGCGGGGTGAGCCGGGAGGACCTGACGATCTCCGTGGACGCGGGCGCGACGCTCCGCGTCACGGTTCGCGGGCTGCGCGAGGCGGAAGGCCGGGTGTACGTGTCGGTGATCGCAGGGGGCCGGCAGCACGAGAGCGCCTTCACCGGGCCGGACGGGATCTTCGAAACCGCGGGGCTGCCTTCCGGACGTGCCGACGTGACGGCCATCGCGGGTGGAGGCGAGGGCGAGGCCTCGCGCCGGGCGTACCAGTCGGTCGAGATCGCGGAAGGGGCCCGCGAGGCGGAGGTCACGCTCACGCTCGAGGAGGGCCATACGCTGTCGGGACGTGTGCTGCGGGGCGGCCGCGGCGTCTCTGGGGCGAGCGTCTCGGCGGGCCGCCGCGCCGGCGCCGGGGGCACGGGCGGTGGAGCCTCCACGGACGCCTCCGGCGACTACCGCATCGAAGGTCTGCCGCGCGGGGACTACACCGTGTATGCCGAGCGGGACGGCGCGATGCGCTCGAAGAAGCTGACGCTCTCGGGCGACGAACGGCTGGACTTCGAGCTCGGCAACGCGCGGATCGCGGGGAGCGTCGTCGAGGAGGGGAGCCTGCGACCTCTCGCCGACGCGAGCATCGAGGCCCAGCCCGCCGACTCCGACGCGGGGGCGGCCGCGCGACGGCTTGCCACCCCCACCGACACCTCGGGGCGATTCGTGATCGATGGCCTGGACCCGGTCGCTTATCGGGTCACGGCCCGCAGACCGGGCTTCGCCGTCGAGACGAAGGAGGTCCGGGCGGAAGAGGGCGGCCCGGCACTCGCGTTCGAGCTGCGCCGTGTGGACGGAATCGGCCTTCGCGCGCGGGACGGCATCTACGGTCTGCCGCTCGGGTCGGTGTACGTGCAGGCGAGCTCGGCCTCCGGCGGGCCCGCGTACAACGGCAACGTGCTCCTCGACTCGGACGGACGGGGCACGGTGCCGTCGCTCGCACCGGGCCGCTACGACCTGACGCTGCGCGCAACGGGCTTCGCGCCCGCGCGGCTCGAGGGCGTGCTCGTGCCGTCGGCCGAGATCGAGGTGTCGTTCACGCCCGGGGGCGCGCTCGAGGTGAGGCCCGGCCCCGAGACCGAGGCCCGGCTCGCCTCGGGAGGCCGCGTGCTTCTCTTCGGTGTGGACGGCCGGCCGTACTCGGGATCGCTCACGGGCCAGATCTTCGTGCGCCCGCCCGTTGCCCGCGTCGAGAACCTGGTGCCCGGGACCTACGCGCTCAAGGTCGAGGGAGGTGCCGAGCGCACGGTGGTGGTGAAGGAGGGCGCGACGACGACCGTGCTCCTGCCGTAGGGCCAGGCGAGGTTCCTGATTTGGGGATGCGGCTCCCGAGACGAGGAGTCCGTGTCATCTTCCGGCCGTCCGGATCGTCTTTCCGGCTGGTCCCGAAGTTGCCTCTGTCTTCACGCCGCGCTCTTGCGGCGAAGAACCAAAACGCAGGAACACATGAAGCTCGACCGAACCGCCCTGGCCCTCTCCTCGATCGCGTTTGCCGTCCTCGTCTCCACGCCGCGCCCCGTGCAGGCCGGAGAGCTGAAGGGACGGCTCTTCGTGGGCGACAAGCCCGCGGCGGGCGTCACGCTCGCGGCGCTGCCCGCCGAGACCGCCTTCGAGGCCTCGCAGCGGGAGGCGAAGAGATCCGCCGAGCCGAAGCCGCTCACGACCGCGGTCTCGAACGCGGACGGCACGTTCACGCTGAAGGTGCCCGTCGACCCCGCGAAGCCCGAACGCGCTTTCGAGATCCAGACCTCGGGCGGCGGGACGGTGGGCATCACGCTCGACGGCGTGTGGGACGCGTCGGAGACCGAGGAGCTGGCCGACGTGACGCTCGTGAAGGCCGCGACCGTGACCGGCCGCGTCCTGAATGGCGAAGGGCAGCCCGTGGCCGGCGCCGACGTCGTGCTGCTGCCGGGTAGCGGCGGCCGCGGTCTCCTCGGCGGAAGCACCACGACCCGCACGCCACGGAGGATCACGACCCGGGAGGACGGCACGTTCCGCTTCGAGGACGCCGCCGAGCAGGCCAACGTGCTCTCGATCTCGAAGGACGGCTTCGCCACGCACCAGGCCGTCAACGTGAGGTCGGGCGCGCTCGCGAAGCCCATCGTGCTCGGGCCGCCGGCCGTCGTCACCGGAAGCGTCCTTTTGCCCACGAAGAAGCCCGCGGCCGCGGCGCTCGTGCGCTTCGAGGGCAAGGCCACGACGCGCTGGGTGGAGACGAACGCGGAGGGGGTCTTCCGCATCGTCGACGCTCCTTCGGGTCGAGGCACGCTCGTGGCGGACGCCGGAGACGCGGGCTCGGCCTCTCTCGCCCAAGTCACTGTGGGGAATGTCGGGGCGGAAGCCAAGGCGATCACCCTCACCCTCACGGCTCCCGGCGGCCTCGAGGGCCGCGTGGTGGACGCGAAAACCCAGCGCGCGCTCCCGCGCGTGAAGATCGAAACACGCTCGGACCGCGGCGAGCGCCGCGTCGTGCGCTCCGGACCCGATGGGAAGTACAAGGTCCGTTCGCTGGCTCCGGGCCGGCTCAAGGTCACGGCCGACGACTCGCGCTACGTGAGCTACGTGAAGACCCAGGTCGCGATCAACGCGGGGGAAACCCGCAAGCTGGATCTGCCGCTCACGCTCGGCGCCACGGTGACCGGCCGCGTCGTGGACGAGAGCGGCGCGCCCGTGGCCGACGCGAAGGGCGCGCTCGGCAGGAGCCGTGACCGGGATCCGATGGCCATGCTCCGCATGCGCTTCGAGGGTGGCCTCGACTCGCTGGGCAAGACGTTCCGCACGAAGACCGACGGCAGCTACAGGCTCACGCGCCTCGCTCCGGGCGACAACCAGACGCTCGCGCTGCGGCATCCCGAATACGAGAAGGGCCAGCTCACGGGTCTCGCGCTCGAGGGCGGGCAGACGAAGACGGGCGTGAACCTCACGCTGCGCCGCGGCTTCTCGATCGGCGGCGTGGTGGTCGACCGTGACGGCAACCCCATCCCGTTCGCCGACGTCGAGATCCAGACGGACGGCACCGTGCGCATGGGCCGCGGTGGCTCCGTCGCGATGATGAGCATCGTGGGCCTGGCCGACCGCGCGCCGGTGCAGACGGGCGCCGACGGCCGCTTCGAGGCCCGCGGCCTCGCGCCCGGGAGCTACGACGTCGTCGCCTCGAAGAAGGGCTGGGTGCGCGCCGAGCCCGTGAAGGTCGCCGTCGGTGAGGACAAGGGCGCCGAGCCCGTGCGCATCACGCTCGGGCCGGGCGCCGTCATCGCGGGCTTCGTGCGCTCGAAGAACGGCACGCCGCTCGAGAGTGTGCTCGTGAACGCGCGTCTCGCGGGCTCGGGTGGAATGGGTCCTCGTGGAGGCGGCGGCTTCTCCACAGGACTCAAATGGGAGCTTACCAGAAAATCGATTTCCGATCAAAAATACATCATATGTAATGCCGATGAAGGTGACCCTGGTGCTTTTATGGACCGTTCCATTCTCGAAGGCGACCCACATTCCGTCTTGGAAGCCATGGCGATTGCCGGTTATGCAATCGGTGCTTCAGAAGGAATCATCTATATCAGAGCG
>CAZXSG010000115.1:0-8746 GCA_964643185.1 uncultured Holophagales bacterium | reverse complement strand
GCCATCGTGCGCAGCCTCTGGGCGTCGAGCGGCGCCCTCTTCCTCGGAACCGGCGGCGGGCTCGTGGAGACGCGTCTCGGGAAGGGAAAGCCCGAGGTCGTGCGCCTCCTCGACACCACCACGAGCCCCGCCCTTCCGAACGACACGGTCTACCGGCTGGACGCCGCCTCGGGCCAGCTCTTCGCGATGACGGGCCGCGGGATCGCCCGGGTTCAGGGCGCGCCCCGGACCTGGGATTCCTCGGACGGGCTCCCGAGCAACGAGTGCAACTTCGGCGCATCCACCGTGGATGCGGACGGGCGGCTGTGGATCGGAACGCCCCGAGGCGCGGCCGTCCTCGACCCGCGGGCCGACCGCCGGCCGACGCGTTCACCGCTCGTCGTGAAGGCCGCGCACGGCCTTACGCCGTCGCCCCTCACGCCCGGGCTGAGCCTGCCGCACGACGCGCGCAACGTGACCTTCGAGCTGACCCTGCTCTCCTTTCGAAAGGAGGAGGGCACCCTCTATCGAACGGAGCTGGTGGGCCTCGGGACCGCGCCATCCGACTGGACTCCCGACCCGCACCGCCTCTACGCCACGCTGCCGCCCGGCGACTACGTGTTTCGCGCCTGGGGCCGGGACGGGCTGGGCGTCGAGAGCGCCGTTTCGGAAACGGCCTTCACGGTTCGGCCGGCGCCCTGGTCGACGCTGCCGGCGCGGCTCCTCTTTCTCGCGCTCGCGGCAGGAGCGGTCTGGGCCGTCGTGCGCATCCGTCTCGCGCGCCTCGAGAGGCAGACGCGGCGGCTCGAGGCGGCGGTGGAAGAGAGAACGCGCGAGCTGGTCGCCTCGCGCGAGGAGGCCCTCGAGGCGAGCCGGGCCAAGAGCCTCTTTCTCGCGAACATGAGCCACGAGCTGCGGACGCCGCTCAACGCGATATTGGGTTATGCCGAGCTGATCGAGGAGGAGTCGGACGAGAGGGAAAGATCGCGGCACGCCTCGGATCTCGCGAGGATCCGCGCCGCGGCCAACCACCAGCTCCAGCTCGTGAACTCCGTCCTCGACCTCTCCAAGATCGAAGCCGGGAAGATGGAGCTCCAGAACGACGACTTCCTCGTCGCGGCGCTGGTGCGCGACGTGTCATCGCTCGTTCCGCCGCTCGTCGCCAAGAACGGAAACCGGTTCGTCCTCGAGGGCCCGCCCGAGGACCTCTGGATCACGGCCGACGGCACGAAGCTCCGGCAGAGCCTCCTCAACCTGCTCTCCAACGCGGCCAAGTTCACCGAGAACGGGGTGGTGGCCCTGCGGGTGTCGGTCGAAGGGCCGCACGTCGTCTTCCGGGTCTCGGACACGGGCATCGGCATGACGCCCGAGGAGCTCGCGAAGCTGTTCCAGCCCTTCGTCCAGGCCGACGCGTCCACGACGCGGAAGTACGGCGGCACCGGGCTCGGCCTCGCGCTCACGAAGCGCTTCGCCGAGCTCCTCGGCGGCTCCCTCGTCGTCGATTCCACGAGGGGCGTGGGAACGACGATGACGCTCCGGATCCCGAAGGCGGGGAAGAGCTGAGGAACGCCGATGAGCGGCTCAGAGATCGGCGGGTGTCAGGCGAGCGCTTCGACGTTCAGGAGGGCCTCGTCGCGGGTCCTGCCGTAGACCAGGCATCCCGATAGCGAACCAATCTCGGCGATCCCGCGTCCATCGTCTTCCCGGTCGAAAGCGACGTGCAGCGTCACACGCAAGGGTACCGCGCTCCACGCGACCGGTGATCCGCACGACTCGGCCCTGCGTACTGATGAGGACGACTTCGCCGTTCTAAGATCACGTGTCCCTTCCCGACCACGCCCCGGAACTTCGCTCCAGGAGGAACGATGCAGGATCTCCCTGTCTTCGAGGACCTGCCCGGCCGCAAGGCCCGGCTCGAGACGGCGTTCAAGCGCCTGGACCCGAGCCTGCGCGTGCCCACCCAGGCGATCGGCCGGCGCTACGCGATCGGCTGCGTCGCGATGGAGATCACGCAGCGCTGCAACCTGGACTGCACGCTCTGCTATCTCTCCGAATCGTCCGAGAAGGTGAAGGACATCCCCCTCGCGCTCGTGATGGACCGCCTCCAGAAGGTGCGCGACACCTACGGCGACGGCGTGGGTGTGCAGATCACAGGCGGCGACCCCACGCTTCGGAAGCGCGAGGAGCTCGTCGCCATCGTGAAGCGCGCGGCCGAGCTGGGGCTCGAGCCCTCGCTCATGACCAACGGCATCAAGCTCACGCGCGACCTCGGGCAGGAGCTGAAGTCCGTGGGCCTCACCGACGTCGCGATCCACGTCGACCTCACGCAGGAGCGCAAGCGCTACGCGACCGAGGAAGACCTCAACGCCGTGCGCAAGGAGTACATCGAGAGGATGCGGGGGCTCGGGCTCCACGTCATCTTCAACACCACCGTTTACGACGGGAACTTCGACCAGATCCCGGGCCTCATCAAGTTCTTCGCCGAGAACGCCGACGTCGTCAACCTCGCGTCGTTCCAGATCCAGGCCGACACCGGCCGCGGCGTCATCAAGGACCGGAGCGACGGCATCACGCTCAAGTCGGTGCGCGCGAAAATCGCCGAGGCGACGGGCAACCCGGATCTCAACTGGGACAACATCCGCGTGGGCCACCCGGACTGCAACAGCATCGCGTACACGCTCGTCTCGAAGAACGGCACGACGCGCTTCGCCGACCTGAACGTCGACCCCTCGCTCTTCGCCGAGATCATCAGCTCGACCACCGACCTCAAGTTCTCGCGCATGGACTCGCGTAAGACGTCGGTCGCCGTCGCGAAGTGGGCGCTCGGGCAGCCCCGGCTCCTCGCGCTTCTCCTCCGGAGCTTCGTGAAGGTCTCCCTCCGGAACGGACCCGGGATGTGGTTCAAGAAGAACGACCCGCGCAAGCTCACGCTCATCATCCACAACTTCATGGACGCGAGCGACCTCGACCCCATGCGCGTTTCGAACTGCTCGTTCATGGTCGCGACCGACAAGGGTTTCGTCTCCATGTGCGCGCACAACGCGGCCCGCGAGACGTTCATCCGCCGCCCGCTCACGATCGAGACCCCGGAAGGGAAGAAAACCTGGAACCCGCTCACGGGCACCTATGTGGACGATCCCAGGAGCCTGCAGCTTCCGGTCTCCACCTACATCCCCGCGAACCTCGCGGAGATCCCGGTGCCGCAGGTTCCCGTGTCGACGCTGCCGGTCGCGATGGGGGCCGGAGGCAAGTAGATCTATCCTCCGGCCGTGTTCGACGACGTCGTCGCGCTGGGCCGGGAGCGACCGCTCCGCGGTTTCGCGGAACGGTTCCTGGGCCGGCTCGAGAGCCTCGACGACGCCCGCGAGGTGCTGCACGACACGGGCGTCGGCCTCGGGGTCGCGGCCGCCCTTCAGCTGGTGCTGGCCCTCGCGGCCGGAGCCCTGAGCCCGTCGGCGGAGGCCTCGAACGGGGCCGCGCTGCTGGCGGCGATGCTCCTCGCACCGGCCGCGGCCGCGCTCCGGCGCGGGCCCGCGGTCTCCGCCGCGATCTTCGCCGTCCTCGCCATCGCGCTCGCGATCCCGCTCAACCTCGTGGCGAGCCAGGACGCGATGCTCCCGGTGTTCGCGAAGGCCGTGACCCTCGACGCGGCGCTCCTGATACTCGGAATCCGGGCGGCTCGGGGCGCCCTGTTTCTCTCCCGTACTGAACGAAAATAGCCTGATGAGCGCTGGCACCCTCTTACGGCTTTCCGCATTCACCACGGATCCGCGTGGCGGCAACCCCGCTGGCGTCTGGACGGGCGACGCGCTGCCCGACGCCGCGACGATGCAGCGCATCGCGGCCGAGGTGGACTTCTCCGAGACGGTCTTTCTCGCGCCGGCGAGCGGCTTCGATAGAACCGCGCGCTACTACAGCCCGCTCGCCGAGGTCACGTTCTGCGGCCACGCGACGATCGCCGCGGGCGCCGTGCTCGGCGAAGCGGACGGCGACGGCACGTACCGGCTCTCGACTCTCGTGGGCGAGGTACCGGTCCGGGTCGAGACGCGCGCCGTCGACGGCGTCGACGGTGTCGACAGTCTGAAGGTCTCGACGCTGACGTCCGTCGCGCCCCAGCAGGCCGCGGCCAGCGACGCGCTCGTCGACGAGTTCCTGGGACTCCTCGGGTGGAACCGCGCGGACCTCGACCCCGCGATTCCGCCGGTGAAGGCCTACGCGGGCGCCTGGCATCTCGTGCTCGCGGCGGCGCGTCTCGAGCGCCTCGCGACGCTCGAGTACGACTTCCAGGCCACCAAGGCGGCCATGAACCGCGAGAACCTCACGACGCTGCAGCTCGTGCATCGCGAGCGCCCGGATCTCTTCCACGCACGGAACCCGTTCCCCGTGGGCGGCGTCGTGGAAGACCCCGCGACCGGCGCGTCGGCCGCCGCGCTCGGGGGCTATCTCCGCGCGCTCTCGCTCGTGCCCGTTCCGTCGACGTTCGTGATCCGCCAGGGAGAAGTGATGGGCCGCCCGAGCCGCATCGAGGTCACTGTTCCGGTCGAAGGCGGAATCCTCGTGAGCGGAACGTCCGTGAGGCTCTGAGCGTTCAGCGGTTCTCGATCTCGTAGACGAGGAACGGATTCAGCCTGGTTTCGCTGAGCCACCTCAGGCCGGGCAGCCGCATCGCCTCGAGCAAGGCCGCCGCGGGCCAACGAAGGATGCGGCCGTACCAATGGGCTCCCACCTGCTGGAAGCCGAGTCGCCCCGCGGGACTCAGCGCCGTGACGCTCGCGGCGCCTTGCAGCAGACGACGCACCTCGCGCGGTGTGGGGAGAAAGCCCTCGCGCGGCCCGTGCCGGCGGGCCTGCCCGGCGTGATCCCCGTGCCAGAAATCGAAGGGGAAGAGCCCGTTCGGAAAGTCGAGCCAGAGAACTCCCCCGGACCTCACGACGCGCTGCAGCTCGGCCCAGAACGTCGCGCGATGCACATCGCGATCGGCCGTTGGCGCCACGTGGTAGCGGCCCTCGTGACGGAACTCCGTGACGCCCACGTGCTCGAGCACTCCCGAGCAGAGGACGTAGTCGAAGGAACCCGTCGCGAACGGCATCGAGCGTCCGTCCGCCACGACGAGGAACGCGCGCGACCCGAGGCGCGACCACTGGCTCCTTCGGAGCGGCGCGTTGTCGAGCCCCCAGGCATCGAAGCCGAGCCCGCGAAGCTCCTCGACGGAGGCGCCGTTGCCGCAGCCACAGTCGAGGATGCGGGCGCCGGGCCCCGCTCCGGCCTTGCGGAGGAGCGGCAGGTAGTAGCCCTGAATGCGCGCGGAGGCCCCCAGATGCTCGTGCTGGAGCCCGGCAACGTCCTCTTCCGGGATGGGCACGTCCTCGTTCGCGAGGCCCACGAAATCCACGATGTCGTCCACAACGGCGTAGGACCGGTCACAGAGCGCACAGCGGCGAGCCGAGTCGTGGCTCTCGAGGGGCCCCTTGCACGCCGGACAGACGAGCCTCATACGAAGAGCAGGAAGCCGCGGACGGGCTCGCCCGTAGCCTTGGCGACCGCGTCCACGTACAGCGCGACCTGACGCTTGGCTTCGGCGAGGAGCGGTCCCGACTCTCGGCCCGTCTTGAAATCCACGACCGTCCAGCCTCCCGCCTCGCGGAACGCGAGGTCGAGGACACCGTCGATCAGCCGGCCATCGGGCTCGCAGAGTGTGATGGGCGTTTCGCGACGAAGCGCAGGCCCTGCCGCTCGCGCTCGCACGAGCAGCGGATGCGCGAGGGCCGCGAACGCGACCTCGCCCGCGGCGACGATCTCCTCGGGCGTCGCGCCCAGGACGCGCCCGTTCACGTCCGCGCGCGCGGCGACCTCTTCGCGATTCGCGCCGAGCGGTACGGCCGCGAGCACGGCGTGGACGAGCGATCCGAAGCGGGGTCCCCGCGGACGCTCCTTCACGGACGAGCCCTCGACGATCTCGGCAGAGACCTCCACGGCGACGTCCACATCCTCTGAAGATTCCGCCGCCGCGGCGCGGACGGTGACGACGGTGAGCGACGGCTTGCTGCCCGCCTCGATCGCCGCCGCACGCCGCGCGCGCCAGGCCGCGTGCGCTTCGAGGTCCTGATCCACCACGACCCAGTCGGCCTCGGTGCCGAGCAACTCCTTGCGTCGCACGCCCAGGTCGAGCTTCGCGCCGAGCGGGAGCCGCGCCGGATCCCACCAGGTCACTCGGTAGCTGCCGGCGTCGCTCCCGAACGCGTACGTTCCGGGGCGCACGGCGTCGTCCTCCGCATAGAAGCCCGGGAACTCCTGCAGCACGCTCTTCGCGCCGAAGCCCGCGACCTTCTCGGGCGACGACCACGCCGGTCGCCTGGGCGTGATCGCGGGTACGAGCGGCGAGACCCAACCCGACGCGAAGCCCGGATCCTTCGCGGCCTCGCCGTCCAGCTTCGTGAGCGGCCAGGGCGACGCCCCCACGGCGGGCACCACGAGGAGATCCCGCGCGCGCGTCGCCGCCACGTACGCGAGCCGCACGCCCTCGGCGAGATCGCGCTTCTTCTCGGCCTCCTCGGCATCGAGGAGGTCCCACGGCGAGAGGCCCGCGAGGCGGATCGCCGCCAGATTGCGCGACGCGTCGACCGTGCGGTCCGCCCGGGCCTGCGTGAGCTTCGCCGTGATGTCCGCGAGGATCACCACCGGGAACTCCAGGCCCTTGGCGCGGTGGGCCGTCATGAGGCGCACGCCGTCGGCGCCGTCCTCGAGAAGCGGGGCCTCGGGCGCGGCGCGACCCGTCGCGTCTTCGCGAAGCCGCGTCACGAAGCCGCGGAACGAGAGGCCGCCGGAGGCCTCGTACTGTCGCGCGAGCTCCGCGAGGTGCAGCACGTTCGCGAGCGCCTGCTCCCCGGCCGGCAGGAAGATGAGCCCCGCGTGCGCGCGCGTTTCGGCCAGGAGCCGCGCGATCGTCTCGGAAACGGGTCGCGCGTTCCTCTCACGCGAGAGCGCGGCGAGCAGGCCGAGCGCCTTGCCGACTTCCTCGAGGCCTTCGGGCGCGGGATTCGGTACGCGGAAGGGATGCAGCCGGCGCACGGCCTCCTTCCAGAGGAAGAGGTCCTCGTCGGCGAGGGCGAAGAGCGGACCCTTGAGCGTCGCGTAGACGGCCAGCTCGTCGTCGGGCCACTCCAGCGCGGTGAGCGCGTTGCGGAGCGCGAGGATCTCCTCGCGCGCGTGGTACGAGCGGCCGCCCACGAGAACGTGCGGCACCCCACGGGCCTCGAGCGCTTCCACGTAGGGCCGCGTGACGTCGCGGCCGTACGACGTGTAGCGGCGGAAGAGGAGGCACACGTGCCGCGGAGCGACGGGAACTCGCGCCCCGTTCTCCTCCACGGTGAAGCCGCTCGACTCGACGAGCCACTTCACGAACGCGCCCGTCACGTCGGGCAGGCATTCGTCGATCGCCCGGGAGCGGACCTGCTCGCCCCAGCCGAACGGCTTCGGCACGGGCAGCGCGATCACCGAGGGCTGCGCGGTCGCGGGCTCCGCGCGTGCCGGCGCGAGAGCCAGGTAGTCCGGCTGATCGGCCTCGGTGTCGCCCGTCATGAGCGGCGCGAACGCGGCGTTGATGACCCGCTGGAGCGACGGCACGCTCCGGAAGCTCGTGGTGAGCGCCACGACGCGTGCTCCTCGCGTTGCGAGAAGCTCCTTCACCTCGCGGTACGTGCCGGGATCGGCCCTGCGGAAGCGGTAGATCGCCTGCTTCGGATCGCCGACGACGAAGAGCTTGCCGGGCACGGGACACACGGCGCGGAAGTCGGAGACGCCGGGATCGTCCGACGCGAGGAGCAGGAGGATCTCGGCCTGCAGCGGATCGGTGTCCTGGAACTCGTCCACGAAGACGTGCGTGAAGCGCCCGCCGAAGTCCCGCCGCACGCTCTCGTCGCGCCGCAAAAGGTCGCGCGCCGAGAGGAGGAGATCCAGGAAGTCCAGCGCTCCGCGTGCGGCCTTGCTCTTCTCGTAGAGCGTGAGGCAGCCCTCGAGCTCGTTCTTGAGGCAAGCGGCGAGGTCCGCGTCGGCGATTTTCTGGAACGTGCCGAGACTCAGGGCGAGCGCGTCGCGCCGCGTGCGGATCTCCTCGCGCGTGAGGCCGTCGCCGTAGTCCGTGCCGCGCCCCTTGCGCTTGTCCTTGAGGTCCCGCTCGTGCGACAGCTCGACGAGCGCGGCCTCCAGCCCGTCGTGGTCGCGCGGGCGGTCCCGCTCGGCCTTGCGGAGATCGGCCGCGAAGCGCCGGAGCCTCGCTGTAGACGTGAAGAGCGGGTCTTTGAGGTCCGCGCCGCGGGCCGAGTCGTCGGCGAGGGACAGCACCGACTCGACGAGCGCGTCGATCGTCTCCTCCCTCGGGAACGGCTTGCGCAGGTACGGCGCCGAGAGGTCCCGCCAGCCCGCGAGCTGGTACGCCGCGTACTGCAGCCGGCCCACCGGGCTCTCCTCCCCTTCGGCGCCCATCCCCCGCGATCTCCTGCAGAGCGCGCGGCGGAGGCCCTCGGGAAGGTCCGCGAGCTGGTCCTCGAAGTACGTACGGAACGCCGCGTCGAACAGGCGCTCGGCTTCGTCCTCGGTGAGCACCGAGAAGAGCGGATCCACGCGCGCCTCCACGGGCCGCTCGCGCAGAAGGTCGCCGCAGAACCCGTGGAGCGTCGAGAGGCGGGCCTCCTCGAGCCGCGAGAGCGCGTCCTCGAGACGGAGCCGCTCGATGCTGCCCGCGGGCTGCTCGTGCCGGGCGTCTTCCAGC